>NZ_JBSGUP010001061.1:0-1662 GCF_053607985.1 Streptomyces sp. NPDC055078 | reverse complement strand
CTGCCCGCCCCACACCCCCCCCCCCCCCCCCCCCCCCCCCCCCCGCCCCCACCACCTGGGACCCCCCCAGCCCCAACCCCCCCGCCCCCCCCCGCGCCCCCCCACGGGGGACCCAACGGGGCACGAGGCCGGGGGGCCTTGTGGAGATCGAGCGGGACCGGACAGGCCGGGGGGTCTTGTCCGGTCCCGTTCTGTTTGCCGTCTCCGGCGGCTTCCGCGGCTTCCGCGGCTCCCCTCGGCTGTGCCGGGTCCGCGTCCGGTCCACGTCCCATCCGCGCCTGGTCCGCGCCTCGCCTCCGCAGTCCGTGCGCCGCTGCCGTATCCGGCGACTCCGGCGCCCCACGCTGTCCTGGGCGCCGTTGACGTCTTCGGCGCGCTTCCGGCCGTCGCGGTTCCGGCCGTCGTGCCTTCGGTGTGACCTGCCGTACGGGTGCTACCGGAGCGTACGGGCGGCCGGTGCGTGGTCCGCCGCCGCTGCCACCCGGGACAGCGCCTCGTCCCGGCCGCACGGATACGCGCCCAGAGCCGACTGACGCGCCACGATCGACCGTTCGGCCCGCATCAGCCGCCACCCCCTGCGCAGCAGGAAGCCGACGGACTTGCGGCCCTCCCGCAGATCCCGCAGGAGCCGGCGGCGGAACGTCGTCGACGGGCGGCCGCGCAGACAGAGCGCGTCCGCCAGGACCCCCCGGTCCGAGACGCGCGCCACGATGTCCGCCGCGAAGATCCCCTCCGCGATGAACAGCGGCGCCCGGCCGATCGCGAACGGCGTCCGCCCGACCCGCGCGCTCGCGGCGATGTCGTACACCGGTACCGTCGTCCGCCCGCCGTGGCACAGCTCCACGATCGCCGCCACCGCCGCCTCCGCGTCCCAGGACAGTGGTGAGTCCCAGTCGATGTCCGCGCTGTCCGCGACCAGCGGAAGCGTCGGGTCGCCGCCCTCCTTGTAGAAGTCGTCGAGCCGCAGGACCGGAAGTCCCGTACGAGCGGCCAGAGACGACTTCCCGGAGCCGGACGGGCCCGCCAGGAGCACCACGTGCGCCGGGACGGCAGGGCGGACAGAACGGCGGGAAGTGGATGCGGTCACGGGACACCAGTGTGAGGCATTGACCCGTGAAGGGGACCCTGCGGGGAGGACGGTGGATTGCGGATCACACCTCAACTACGCTGGGTGCCGGTCCGATTACTCACCCAGGCGGGAACTCCATGGCACGTCACACAGCTCACCAGTCCCGGCGACTCGCTCTCGGCGCCGGTCTGACCGTCGCGGCGGTGGCCGCCACCCTCGGTGCGAGCGGCGCGGCGCAGGCCGCTCCGGCCGCATCCGACGCCGTCCCCGGTGCGCTCGACAGCGCCCTCGGGGGCCCGGGCACGGGCCTGGTCGGTGCCGTCACCAACTCGGTGTCCGGCATCGGCTATCTGAAGAACCACCAGCTCAACCCCCTCGCCAAGACCGGCGTCGACCCTCTGGACAACGGGATCGGCACCCAGATCGCCGACTTCAAGCCGGTGTCGACCCAGCTGGTCACCGGGCCGCTCTCGGACGGCGCGGCCCTGAAGGACCTGCCGGTCGTCGGGGGCGTGACGCAGGCGCTCCCGCTGTAGCTCTGCCGTAGCTCCGCGGACGGAGCGAGAGCCCCCTGCGGGCGTACGCGACGGCCG
>NZ_JBSGUP010001060.1:0-1664 GCF_053607985.1 Streptomyces sp. NPDC055078 | reverse complement strand
GGCCCGGGGCGTCCGGGCATCCGGCCGTCCGGGGCGTCCGGGTCCAGGAGCAGTCCGGCGGCAGTGTCGGAATCCGGACACCGTCCAAATGTTGCCGACGACGTGTCGGCGGAGTTGACTGGGGAACACGGCGAAGCGAAGACCCTCACCGACGATGGACGGGAGGACGCTCGTGACCGAGTCATCCCCCAAGGCTCCGTACACGACCAACAACGCCGGGATCCCGGTGGAGAGCGACGAGCACTCGCTCACCGTCAGTCCCGACGGCCCGATTCTGCTCCAGGACCACTATCTGATCGAGAAGATGGCCCAGTTCAACCGGGAACGGGTCCCCGAGCGGGTGGTGCATGCCAAGGGGTCGGGCGCGTACGGCTTCTTCGAAGTGACCAATGACGTCAGCCAGTTCACCAAGGCGGATCTGTTCCAGCCGGGCAAGCGCACCGAGATGCTGGCCCGGTTCTCGACGGTCGCCGGTGAGCTGGGCTCCCCCGACACCTGGCGGGACCCGCGTGGGTTCGCGCTGAAGTTCTACACCGAGCTGGGCAACTACGACATGGTCGGCAACAACACGCCGGTCTTCTTCGTCCGCGACCCGCAGAAGTTCCAGGACTTCATCCGCTCCCAGAAGCGCCACCCGGCCACCGGGCTGCGCAACAACGAGATGCAGTGGGACTTCTGGACCCTCTCCCCCGAGTCCGCGCACATGGTCACCTGGCTGATGGGCGACCGGGGCATCCCGAGGTCGTACCGGTTCATGAACGGCTACAGCTCGCACACCTATATGTGGGTGAATCGCGGCGGCGAGCGGTACTGGGTGAAGTACCACTTCAAGACGGATCAGGGCGTGGACTTCCTCACCCAGGCGGAGGCCGATGAGCTGGCCGGGCAGGACGCGGACCGGCACCGCCGTGATCTGTACGAGTCCATCGAGTCCGGGAACGCGCCGACCTGGAGCCTCAAGGTCCAGATCATGCCGTTCGACGACGCGCCGGACTACCGCTTCAACCCGTTCGATCTGACCAAGGTGTGGCCGCACGGCGACTACCCGCTGATCGACGTCGGGCGGATGACGCTCGACCGGAACCCGGAGGACTACTTCGTCCATATCGAGCAGGCCGCCTTCGAGCCGTCGAATCTGGTGCCGGGCATCGGTCCCTCACCCGACAAGATGCTGCTCGGCCGGCTGTTCTCGTACCCGGACACCCATCGGTACCGGATCGGCCCGAACTACGCCCAGCTGCCGCCCAACCGGCCGCACTCGGCGGTGAACTCGTACGCCAAGGACGGCCCGATGCGCTATGTCCCGGCGAACACCTCGGCGACGTACGCACCGAACTCCTTCGGTGGTCCCGCGGCCGATGTGGGGCGCTTCGGCGACCCGGCGGGGTGGGCCAGCGCGGGCGAGATGGTCCGGGAGGCGTACAAACTGCACGCCGAGGACGACGACTGGGGCCAGGCGGGCACCCAGGTCCGCCAGGTGCTGGACGACGCGGCCCGGGACCGGCTGGTGTCCAATGTCGCCGGGCATCTGAAGCAGGGCGTGTCCAGGCCCGTACTGGACCGTGCGTTCCAGTACTGGCGCAATGTCGACAAGAAGATCGGCGACCGGATCGCCACCAAGGTGAACGGAAGCTGAGGTCTGACGTACGGCTGCGCCCCACGGG
>NZ_JBSGUP010001059.1:0-1668 GCF_053607985.1 Streptomyces sp. NPDC055078 | reverse complement strand
CCCGGGTGCGCACATTCCCGGCGAGGCCAGACCTTGCCCACCCGGGTGCGGAAATCAGCCCGTCCGGCGATTGAGGACACCCCGCAGGGGTGCGCGACAGCCAACGCGCCGACGCGGGCCCTCCCGGGGCTCCGCCCCAGGGGCCGGCACCACCGCCGGGCAGGGCACCACCACCGCGGCCGAACGCATAGGGTATTCATACGCATGCGTACGGCGACGGACCGCGCCGGCCTCCCCCGCCGCGTACGCGATCGGAGTGGTACGTGACCTCAGCAGCCCCGCCCCGACTCGGCCCGGTGGACCGCGCGTTCCACCGGCGCGTGGGCGCCCGTCCGCCGCTCACCGGCTTCTTTCTCGACTTCGAGGGCGCTCCCCCGGACCCCGGTGAGCTGACGGCGCGGATTCTCGGGCGGGCGGCGGGGTTCCCGGCGCTCAATCTGCTGCTGCCGGAGCCGGGAGGGAGCCGGTGGCGGCGGCCCGCCGGTGAACTGGAGGCGGGCGCGCACATCCGGAACCGTACGGAACTCGCCGTCCCCAGCAGCCCCGCTGACCCCGCTGCCCCTGGCGACCCCAGCAGCCCCACCAACCCCAGCAGCCCCACCGACCCCGGCGGCCTCGGCGACCCCGCCGACCCCGGCGGCCTCGGGCGGCTGACCGACGCGCTGCTCCGGCACCCGCTGCCGGGGGCCGGGGCGCCCCCTTGGGACGTATGGCTGCTCACCGCCCCGGGACGATTCCGTATCGCCTACCGCGTCCACCATGCCCAGCAGGACGGGGTCGGCGCGGCCCACAGCGCGCTGGGGCTGCTCGCCGACACCGGGTGCGCCGGGCCCCGGCCCTGGCGGGCGCTGCGTCCCACGGCCGCGGGACTGGCGCATCTCGGCCGCGATCTGGCGCGCTCGCTGCGTACCGCCCGTGGCTGGTACGAGCCGGCCGCCGGCCCCTCGGCCGTACCGGAGCCGGTGCTCTCCCACACCGAGGTGCCGGACGAGTCGCTGCGCGGCTCGGCCGACCGCTGGGGCACCAGCGTCAACGACATCGCGCTCGCCGCGCTCGCCCTGGCCTTCCGGTCCTGGCGGGCGGAGCGGGACGGGGCGGCGCCCGGGCACGCGCTGCCCGCACTGGTACCGATGTCCACCCGCCAGGACCATGAGCGCGACGCCCCGGGCAATCGGCTGGTCTCCCACCGGGTGCTGCTCCCCTGCGGCACGGACGATCTGGGGACGGCGGCCCTGAGGGTGCACCGCCAGACCCGCGCGGCCCGCGACAACCGCCGGCGGGACGCCGCCCGCGCGGCCCTCGCGTACGGTCCGTCGCGGGCGGGCGTCTGGAGCACCCGGCTCGTCGCCGCCCCCCGTACGGTCCCTGTCAACGCCAGCAGCATCACCCTGCCGTCGGCTCCGGAGTGCTTCGGCGTGCCGCTGACGGGGGCTTCGATGTTCTTCGCCCCGCCGCCGGGTCTGCTCGCCTATGTGTCCTTCACCCGGCTGCCCGGCACGGTCCGCTGCACCGTCGTCCATGACGTCCGGGTGCCGGGGCTGCGGGAACTGCCCCGGCACTGGCGTACGGCTGTCACGGGTGAGCCGCCGGGGCACGGGGACCCAGTGGAGTGATCCGCGTTCCGCAGGGCCCCGGACCTGCCGAAGGCCGGGCGACCCGGCCGCATTC
>NZ_JBSGUP010001058.1:0-1674 GCF_053607985.1 Streptomyces sp. NPDC055078 | reverse complement strand
CGGCCTGGACGAGTCCACCGCCGTCGGTCAGCAGGACGACGTCCGGTGCGAGGAGGTCGAGCAGGCGTCGCAGGTCGCCCGTTTCGACCGCCTGCCGGAACGCCTCGACGGTACGGCGGGTCTCGGCGGCGGAAGCGGCCCCGCGGGCCCCGCGCGGTCGGCGCGCCGCGACGTGGGCCCGTGCCCGGTGGGCGATCTGGCGGACCGCAGCCGGGCTCTTGTCGACGGCCCCGGCGATCTCGTCGTACCCGAAGGCGAACACCTCACGCAGTACGAACACCGCGCGCTCGGTCGGGCCGAGCGTCTCCAGTACCAGCAGCATCGCCATCGAGACGCTGTCGGCCAACTCGACGTCCTCGGCCACATCGGGCGTCGTCAGCAGTGGTTCGGGCAGCCAGGGGCCGACGTAGGACTCCTTGCGGCGGCCGAGCGTCCGCAGATGGGTCAGCGCCTGCCGGGTGGTGATCCGGACCAGGTACGCGCGCTGGTCCCGCACGGTGCCGGGGTCGACGCCCACCCACCGCAACCAGGTCTCCTGGAGGACGTCCTCGGCGTCGGCGGCGGAGCCCAGCATCTCGTAGGCGACCGTGAACAGCAGGTTGCGGTGTGTGACGAACGCCTCCGTGACGCGCTCCATGCGGTCGTCACGACCGGCGGGACCGGGCGTCTCCCCGGCCCCCTCGCCGTTGAGTGGGTCGCCCATGGGTCGGTCGTTCATCACCGGCTCCTGCCCTTCTGTCCGTTCGCTGCGCCTTCGACTGTGCGTACACGAGATGCCGGTCGCCGTCGCGTTGTGACACACGCGGCCGGTGACGTACACCACATCTCCGTGCCGTCACACGGGCCGGGCCGCCGGCATCTTGTGGTCGTCCAGTGCGGCAGCAGTACGCACACAACGAGTGAGGAAACTGAGGGCAGAGCGATGGAACCCCGATTCAACCTGTACGACAGCCCGACCGCCGCGAAGGTCGCCAAGCGGTTCTACAACGCCTCGCTGGCCCTGGACGGGTCGACGCTGCCGAAGGCCCTGCGGGAGCTGGTGGAGCTGCGGGTCGGCCAGCTCAACGGCTGCGGATTCTGCGTCGACGTCCACACCAAGGAGGCCGCGGCCGCCGGTGAGACCGCGCTCCGGCTCAACCTGGTCGCCGCCTGGCGGCACACCACCGTGTTCACCGAGGCCGAGCGGGCCGCGCTGGCGCTCGCCGAGGAAGGCACCCGGCTCGACGACCACGGCGTGTCCGACGCGACCTGGGAGGAGGTGCGCAAGCACTACGACGACGACGAGGTCGGCGCGCTGGTCTGCCTGGTTTCCCTGATCAACGCGGCCACCCGGATGAATGTGATCGTGCACAACCAGGGAGGCGCGTACGAGCCCGGCATGTTCGCCCGTACGGCGAGCTGACCGGCAGGCCACAGCAGGCAGGTGACAGCGTCCCGACCCGGGATCGTCCCGACCCGGGATCGTCCCGGGCCGGGACCGTGCCCACCGCCGGGTCCCGGCCCGGCGGAACGGGCGGGCCGTTTCGGCGTCCCCTACCGGACGCCTCTTCTTCTGCCGCCTCGCGTGGACGGCGAAAACCACAGGTCCACCTTCACACCGCCCCCGGGCCAGGACCCCCGACACGAGGCCCGGCCCGAGGGCGGCTGAGGTGTCCGCCGTAGTACGGCTGAGCC
>NZ_JBSGUP010001057.1:0-1692 GCF_053607985.1 Streptomyces sp. NPDC055078 | reverse complement strand
GACCCGCAGCGACCAGTCGTCGGCGGAGCCGCGCACCAGCGTGGCCCGCAGCAGATCGTGCCGGTCGGCCAGCGCCTGGAGGACGGCGCCGAGCCCGCGCCGGTCCAGCGCCGCCGGCGTCCGGACGACCGCGGCCTGGTGGTACGTCGAGAAGGGGCCGCCCAGCTCCCGCAGCCAGTGCATCACCGGGGTCAGCGGCACCGTACCCGTACCGTCGTCGGATGCGCGTACGAGATCGCCGGTGGCGGTGGCGACCGCGCCGAGCCCCGCGACCGTACGGTGCCGGAAGACCAGCCGGGGAGTGATCCGCACCCCCGCCGCGCGGGCCCGGCTCACCAGTTGCATGGCCACGATGCTGTCGCCGCCCAGGGCGAAGAAGTCGTCGTCGACGCCGACCCGTTCGACACCCAGGACGTCGCGGAAGACCGCGCACAGGGTCTTCTCGACCGGGGTGCCGGGCGGGCGTCCGGAGGACAGGGCGGCGAAGTCCGGGGCGGGCAGGGCGGCCCGGTCCAGTTTGCCGTTCGGCAGCCTCGGCAGCCGCTCCAGGAGCACCACCGCTGCCGGAACCATCGGGTCCGGCAGCAGGGAGGCGACATGGGCGCGCAGCTGCGCCGCGTCCACTTCGTGGCCCCCCTTCGGGACGACATGGGCCACCAGCAGTTTGCGGGAGCCGTCCTGCCGGACCGTCACCACGGCCTGTTCGGCCGCCGGATGGGCACAGAGGGCGGACTCGATCTCGGCCGGCTCGATCCTGAAGCCCCGGAGCTTGACCTGCTCGTCGGCCCGGCCAAGATAGTCGAGCCTCCCGTCCCCGGTCCAGCGGGCCAGGTCACCCGTCCGGTACAGCCGGGAGCCGGGCCCGCCGAACGGATCGGCGACAAACCGCTCGGCGGTCAGTGCCGGGGCGCCGAGATAGCCGCGCGCCAGACCGCCGCCCGCGAGATACAGTTCGCCCGCGACCCCGGGCGGCACCGGCTGGAGCAGATCGTCGAGGACATACGCCCGCGTCCCGGCCACCGGGCGGCCCACGAGCGGACGTTCGCTGTCGCGGACCCGGGCCACCAGGGCGTCGACGGTGGACTCGGTCGGACCGTACAGGTTGAACGCCTCCGTCCCGCGCAGTGAGCCGAGCCGATCCCACAGCGCCCCGGGCACCGCCTCGCCCCCGACGCCGACCACCGCGAGCGGGCAGGTGCCGTCGTCCCGCACCAGGGCCCCGGCCATCTGCGCGAAGAACGACGGGGTGACTTCGAGGAAGTCGAAGCCGTGCGCCACGACGGCGGCCGCCAGCAGTTCGGGGTCGCGCCGGGTCTCATCGGACACCACATGCACACAGTGCCCGTCCAGCAGCCACAGCTGCGGCTGCCAGGACGCGTCGAACGAGAACGACCACGCGTGCCCGGCGCGCAGCCGCCGCCGTCCGGTCGCCGCGACCGCGGGCGCGTACAGCGTTTCGCGATGGCTGTGGAAGAGCCGGCCCACGCTCTCGTGGGTGACGACGACCCCCTTGGGCCGGCCCGTGGACCCCGAGGTGTGGATGACATACGCCGGATGCCCGGGGACCAGCGGCGCCCGGCGGTCGGCGTCGGTGAGATCGCCGCCGTCGAGTGCGGCGAGCCGGGGATCGTCCAGGAGCTGTACGGGCGACCCCGGCGGCAGGGCGCGCGCAAGCTCCGGGGTGGTCACGGT
>NZ_JBSGUP010001056.1:0-1692 GCF_053607985.1 Streptomyces sp. NPDC055078 | reverse complement strand
TGAGCGCGCGGGTCAACGCGACGGCGCGAACGATCGCCGACTCCGCTCCCGTCGCGATGCGGGCCGCCCGGCAGAATCTCCAGGCCGCGCTGACCCTGTCGCTCGGCGAGTACCTGCCGGTCGAGGGCGACCGGCTGATGACCCGCGCCCAGGCGAAGGAGGACGTCACGGAAGCGCTGCGGGCCTTTGTCGAGAAGCGCCCGCCCGCCTTCTTCTCCGCGTCCCGCTGACGGCCGTCCCCGGCCACGGCGAGGCTTGAACAGATTTTCACTTCATCTCGCCAGTCACACCCGACTGCCATGGCCGTGGAACGATCCGGCACACAAAGATGTCGATTACATCTTTACTTACAGGCGCATCACGGAGAGGATTCCGAGCATGGACCTCAATCATTGGCACATATTCCGGGTGATAGCGGCAGAACTGCCCGACCGCGAGGCTCTGATCCAGGGAGAGCGCCGATTCACTTATGCTCAGCTCGCCGACCGCACGTCCAGGCTGGCCAACGCCCTCCGGAGCCTCGGCCTCGGCGCCCGTACGCCCCGGTCGGAGCTGGCGCCCTGGCAGGTCGGACAGGACCGGGTCGCCCTGCTCATGCACAACTGCCCGGAGTACGCCGAGGGTCTTCTCGGCGGCTTCGCGGCACGGGTCGCCCCCTTCAACGTCAACTACTCGTACGTCCCCGACGAACTGGCGTATCTCTTCGACGACGCCGACGCCTCAGCCGTCGTCTACCAGGCCCGGTTCGCACCCCGGCTGGCGAAGACCCTGCCGCTGCTCCGCCGCCGCCCGCTGCTCATCCAGATCGCCGACTCCTCGGGCGAGCCGCTGCTGCCCGGCGCCGTGGACTACGAGTCCGCCCTCGCTGCCGCCGACCCCACCGCGCCCGCGGACCAGTCGCCCGACGACATCAAACTCCTCTACACCGGCGGCACCACAGGCATGCCCAAGGGCGTCATCTGGCGTCAGGGCAGCCTGTGGCAGAGCATGCTCGCCCGGGGCAGGCACCGCCAGGGCGTCACGCTGGAGACCCTCACCCGCGACGCGGCGGCCCGCCCGGGCAGCCGCTCGCTGGTCTGCGCGCCGATGATGCACGGCGGCGGGGCGCTCAACGCGCTCGGGTCCCTGGTCTACGGCGACACCATCGCCTTCCCCGCCAACACCGAACGCCTCGACCCGGCCGAGGTGTGGCGCACGATCGAGCGGGAGCGCGGCGAGGCCATGCTGATCGTGGGCGAGGCGTTCGCCCGCCCCCTGCTCAAGGAGCTGAGCACCGGCGGCTACGACACCTCCAGCCTGCGCATGCTGCTGACCGGCGGTGCCCCGGTGAGCCGGCAGACCAAGGACACCGTCGCCCGCGATCTGCCCCATGTCACGCTCTACGAGCTGATGGGCGCGTCGGAGACCGGCGGCGCGCTCCAGCGCACCGACCGCAGCGGGGAGAAGCGCCTGGACCCCGGAGTCTTCCGCCCGCGCCCCGGCGCCGATGTCACCGTCGTCAGCGCCGACCGCACCCACCGGGAGGCCCCCGGACACCCGGACTCCGGCTGGCTCGCGGTCGCCGGCAACATCCCGCTCGGCTATCTGGGCGACCGGACCAAGACGGAGGCGACCTTCGCCACGGTCGACGGCACCCGCTGGTCCGTCCCCGGCGACCGGGCGCTCCTGCGCGCCGACGGCCTGATCGAGATC
>NZ_JBSGUP010001055.1:0-1692 GCF_053607985.1 Streptomyces sp. NPDC055078 | reverse complement strand
CGCGTTGTCGTCAGTCGCCTACGCTCCGCGTGGACTTCTTCCTCCGCCTTGCGATGCACGGCACCAGACCCCGCTCACTGACCCAGCCTGATCCAAACGAAAGACCCTAGTCCGCCGTGCCGTACATGCGGTCCCCCGCGTCGCCGAGACCCGGCACGATGTACCCCTGGGCGTTGAGCCGCTCGTCCACCGCCGCGGTCACGACCGTCACGGGCGCCCCGGCCAGCTCGCGCTCCATCACCTCGACGCCCTCGGGGGTCGCCAGCAGCACGACCGCGGTCACATCGTCGGCCCCGCGCTTGATCAGTTCGCGGATGGCAGCGACCAGCGTTCCGCCGGTCGCCAGCATCGGATCGAGGACGTACACCTGGCGGCCGGAGAGGTCCTCCGGCATCCGGGTCGCGTAGGTCGACGCCTCCAGGGTCTCCTCATTGCGGATCATCCCGAGGAACCCCACCTCGGCGGTCGGCAGCAGCCGCACCATGCCGTCGAGCATGCCGAGGCCGGCCCGCAGGATCGGCACCACCAGCGGCCGGGGGTGCGAGAGCTTGACGCCCGTCGTCCCGGTCACCGGGGTTTCGATGTCCACCTGCTCGGTACGCACATCCCGGGTCGCCTCGTAGGCCAGCAGGGTGACCAGTTCGTCGGCGAGCCGCCGGAAGGTCGGAGAATCGGTGCGCCGGTCGCGCAGCGTGGTGAGTTTGTGCGCGACCAGCGGGTGGTCGACGACATGGATCCGCATGCCGCAAACAGTAGCCCGCGTTCGCATCAAGGAACGTTTCGGAGGGAAGGTGGAGGCATACGTCCAGCCCTGGGGTGGTGTGGAGCCGATGCCGGAGCCCGAGTACGAGCGCGAGGAGCGCGCCATGAGGAGCGCGGACCCCTCAGACAGTACGGGCAGTGCGGGCAGCACAGAGAGCACAGAGAGCACCGCGCAGGACGACGGAAGCGACGGAAGTAGCGGAAACGACGGAAACGGCGCGAGCGACGCGGAGCGCAGAAGGCGGCGTGCCCACTTCCTGCGCGAGCTGAACGAGGCCAAGGCGCTGCGCGACCGCGTCCAGCCACGGCGCGCCCGGGCGGCACGGATGCGCCAGCAAATGCGGATGCGGACCTTCCGCTGGTAGTGGGAGACGGCCCGGCCTGCCCCGTATCGCAAGGGTGTCCGCCCCGGCCGGACACCACCCCCGTACCGGCAAATGCGCCGCCCGGTTCCGCGCAATGGGCCCAGTTGGTGACCTGATCGCCGACGCAACGGTGGAAGACCTCTCGCAAAGCGCAGGTTTCTGCCACGATTCCGAGTGGGCGGGGCACAGACCAGCCGCACCGCCCATCGTCACACCTCTGATCAGTGGGAGAGTCACGGTGTACTTCGCCGCACTGCTCGCGCGCACTCAAGACGGGTGGGAAGCGAGCGACACAGAGCTCGACGATGTGGAGACCCTGTCGGATCTGACCGACCTGGCCCGCGAGGCTTCGGTGGACGAGGACACGGTCCTCGTCTTCATCGAGCAGGAGGACGCCTGGTTCGGCGTCCTCCGGGTGGAGGGCGAGGACGACCCTCGTATCTTCGTCTCCGACGCGGCCACGGCCGCACGCTCCTCGTACGGAGAAATCCTCACCAACGAACTGCTCGGCGGGGACGATGACGACCCCGCCGACGACCTGGACTCGCTGGACCTCGACGGTACG
>NZ_JBSGUP010001054.1:0-1693 GCF_053607985.1 Streptomyces sp. NPDC055078 | reverse complement strand
GGCCGCCGGAGAGTTCGCCGGGCAGCCGCCGCAGATGGTCCGGCGAGAGCCGGACCAGGGACAGCAGACGGGCCGTCTCGTCGTCGATCTGCTCGGGGTCCCGCATGCCCCGCAGCACCCGCAGCGGCCGGGACAGGGCCGTGTGGATGCTCTGCGCCGGATGCAGTGTCTCCGCCGGGCTCTGCGGTACGAGTTGGACCGCGGCCCGGTCGGCGGTCGGCCGCTTGCGGGCGAGGGCGTGGAGCGGACGGCAGTCGAGCAGCACGGTGCCCGCGTCGGGCGGGTGCAGTCCGGCGAGAGCGCGGGCGAGGGTGCTCTTGCCGGAGCCGGAGACCCCGGTGACGGCCAGACAGCGCCCCGGGTGCAGGGCGAGGTCGACCCCGCCGAGCACGGGCCGGGAGCCGAGGGCCACCCGCAGGCCGCCGGCCGTCAGGACGGGCGCCTCCTCCGCCACGGCGCCGCGCGGGCGGTCCGCGTCGAACCGGGCCGCAGCGACGAGCCGTTGCGCGGCCGGGGAGCGCGGCGTGCCGGTCACCCCCTCCGCCGGGCCGTCCTCCACGATCCGTCCCTCGTCCAGGACGACGATCCGGTCGACAAGACCGTCCACGGAGCCGAGGTCATGGGTGATCCACAGCAGTCCGGCCCCCGACGACCTCAGCCGCCCGAGTTCCGCCCGGACCTCCTCCCTGGCGGTGGCGTCCAGCGCCGAGGTGGGTTCGTCGAGTACGAGCAGCCGGGGCGTCCGGGCCAGGGCGACGGCCAGTGCCCCGCGCTGCTGCTGGCCGCCGGAGAGTTCGGCCGGGCGCCGTTCGCCGAGCGCGGGCGGCAGTCCGACCCGCTGGAGCAGTGTGTCGGCCGCCGGACCGTCGTCGGAGCCGAGGGCGGTCCGCAGGGTCGTGCCCAGGCGCCGGTACGGATTGAGCGTGGTGCCCGGGTCCTGCCCCACATAGGCGGCGATCCGCCCGCGCAGCTCCGGGGACGGCCGGGGGAGGGCGGAGTGTCCTGCCACACTCACCCGCCCGGCCCGCAGCGCGATGCCCGGCCGCAGCTGGCCGAGCACCGCGAGCGCGAGCGTGGTCTTGCCCGACCCGGACGCGCCGACCACGGCGACACACTCCCCGGGGGCGACGGTGAGGGACACCCGGTCCAGGACCGGTCCTTCGGACGAGTGCAGTTCCAGTCCGGCGATACGGATCAACGGCTCGGCGGTCTTCGTCGGCTCGGTCATCGTGGGCCCACCCGTTTCCGGCGCGTCATGGTGTCCGACAGCAGATTGACGCTCACCGCGAGGACGGCGATGAGCAGAAGAGGGGCCAGCAGGGCCACCGGTTGCAGACTCGCTCCGGGCAGCGCCTCGACCACGAGCGTGCCCCAGTCGGACCCGGCGACCCCGACACCGAGGAACCCGGCGGCCGTGACCAGATACAGGGCGAGGACGAAGCGCAGCCCGATGTCGGCGACCACCGTCGAGGAGACCAGCGGCAGCACCTCGTGGCGCAGCAGCCAGGGCCAGCGTTCGCCGCGGGCGATCGCGAGTTCGACGTGCGGACGCCGCAGGACCGGCGCCGCGGCGGCGTGGATGACCCGCGCGGACAGCGGAGCACTCGCCACCGAGGCCGCCAGCACGATGCCGAGGCGTCCGGGCACGGCCGTGAGGACGAGCAGGAGCGCCAGCACCGGAGGCAGCGCGGCG
>NZ_JBSGUP010001053.1:0-1696 GCF_053607985.1 Streptomyces sp. NPDC055078 | reverse complement strand
GACCAGAAGGTATCCGACATCGAAGCCCTTCCTCAGGGGATCTCCGCCGAGGTAGTACTGAAAGGGCGAGAACCATCGCATGGGCTGGAGAGCGTCGAACAGATTGCCCAAGGTCCTGGCCAGATAGCCGCCGACCGCCATGACACCGGCCACCGCGAAGACGATGCCGCGCCGCCCCGTCGCCGCCCCGACCGTCAGCGCCAGCGTGCCGAACAGGAGCGCCAGCAGCATCAGGCCCACCGAGGCGGCCGTGACCTTCGCCGCTCCGACGCCCATGTCGAAGCCCTTGTCGAACAGCGGCATCAGTGCCAGGGGCACCAGACTCACCAGGACCACCGCCAGCACCAGGGCAGTGAAGCGCTGGAGGACGAACGAACGCCTGCTCACCGGATTGGCGAGAAGCAGTTCCAGCGTCCCCGACTCCTCGGGACCCGCGATGGCGCGGGCCCCCAGGATGGTCGCGAACATGATGAAGAGGAACGGTACGAACACGCTGTAGACCGTCGCTTCCAGATAGCCCGCACCATCGGCGAAGCCCTGCCACCCCAGTACGTCGCGAACGCCTTCGGGCATGACGTCCGTCGCCTGCCGCCGGCTGTCCGCGTCCTTGCCGACCTGACGGTAGGCCGAGGTGTAGATCGTCAGGAAGGCCGCCACGCCCACCAGCCAGCCGAGGGTCGACCGGCGATTGTCGCGCAGTGTCTTGCGCGTGAGGCTACTGCGCACCTTCGGGCTCCTGGTCGTAGTAGTGGCTGAGGAAGGTCGTTTCGAGATCGGGTTCGGTCACCAGCAGATCGACGACGGTGTGGCGGGCGGCGGCCTTGATGAGGGGGTCGACGGAGCCGTCCACCACACAGGTCAGGACCGTCCCCTCGACATTCAGGGCGGACACCGCCGGCAGCGACCGGAACCCTTCGGCCAGCACCGGGGACGCGAAGTGCATCTCGACCCGGCGGACGGCCCGCCTGCCCAGGGACTCGACACGCTCGACGGCGACGATCCTGCCGTCCCGGATGATGCCCGCGCGATCGGCGACCTGCTGCACCTCCGCGAGGATGTGCGACGACATGAACACCGTCGTGCCCGCCGCCCTGGCCTCGCGCACCATGTCCAGGAACTCCTGCTGCATCAGCGGATCGAGGCCGCTGGTGGGTTCGTCGAGAATCAGCAGCTCGGGGTCGTGCATGAACGCCTGTACGAGTCCGACCTTCTGTTTGTTGCCCTTCGACAGTGTCCGGATGCCGCGCGAGAGGTCGAGACCGAGCCGCTCGGCGAGGTCGGCGGCCCGCTGGGCGGGCACCCCGCCCCGCGCGTCACCGAGGAATCGCAGCAGTTCACCCGCGCGCTCGCGGCCGTCGAACGCCAGCTCGCCGGGCAGGTAGCCGATCCGGGCGCGATGTTCCGGATGCCGCCGCGGGTCCACGCCGAACACCCTGACGCTGCCGCGCGTGGGCCGGATGAAGTCGAGAAGCAGACGGATGGTTGTGGTCTTTCCCGCCCCGTTCGGGCCGAGGAATCCGAATACCTCTCCGCGCGGTACCGCCAGGGTGAGATCTTCCAGTCCGCGCCGCTCTCCGTAGAATTTGGTCAGGCCCTCTGCCCGAAGCACATCTGTCACCTCTGCCATACGCGCATACTCTTGGGCAGCCGCCCCGGCCCGCCAGGTCCGATGCTCCGCGCCGAGCGGGCCCACTGC
>NZ_JBSGUP010001052.1:0-1697 GCF_053607985.1 Streptomyces sp. NPDC055078 | reverse complement strand
GTTCTCTCCCTCGACGGCCGGGCCGGCCGCGCCGTTCGGCTCGGGGGCGTTGCCCGGGGCCTCCGCACCGCCCTTATGGGCGACGTGCTTCGCGTTCTGCTTCACCTCGGCGGGGGTGTCACCGCCGTGGCCCTTGTGGTCGACCGTGGACTTGGCCGTGCCCTTCTTGATCTCGCCCTCCGTGGGCGCCTGGGCGACCGGCGCGCCGCCGCTCTGGCCGCCGAACACCACGTCGGAGCAGGTGTAGAACGCCTCGGAAGAATCGGAGCGCTGGAGGATCGAGAAGACCAGATGACGGCCCGACCGGTTCGGGACATTGCCGTCGAACACGAACGAGCCGTTCTCCAGCGGCGGGTTGGTGACCGAGGCGAACGGCTGCGCCTCCAGGTCCGACCACTTCAGCGGCTTGGTGGGGTCGTAGCCGACTTTGGTGATGAACAGTTCCAGCGTGCCCTTGTGCGGGGCCGTGGCCCGCCAGCGGAAGGTGCGGTTGCCGGAGTTCAGCTGGGTGGACGGCCAGTCGGTGCGGGGGGCGTCGAGACCGCGGTACTTGTCACGGCCCGCGCTGCACAGCTTGCCGTCGGGGATCTTCTGCTGGTGGGCCCCGGCGACATCACCGATGTTGACCTCGTTCCAGTCGTACAGCGGCTGGGTGCCGCCCGCCGCGACCAGCGCCTTGCACGCATCGGAGTCGGGGCTCTCCGGGCCCTCGGCGAGACAGGCCGATATCCTGCTGACCGGGTCCAGCATCGAACCGTGGGCGCCCGCAGGCGCGGCGGTCAGCATGGTCAGTGCGAGCGGCGCGATGCCGAGAGCGGCGACCATGGCGACCTTACGGCGAGCGGTCATCTTGACGTTCTCCTCAATGCGGCATATGGGGGGACCAGGGCCGGGCCCGAACGGGCTCTGCGGCTCCGTTCGCCTGTGGCGCGGTTGTTCGAACCAGCCCCGGCGGTCAGCAAGCTAGCCGCTCGACGCCTTGAAATCGCCCATGAGAACGGGATGAGGGAGATCCTTATCCTTGCTTTAAGGAGGCGCTAAGTGCGGGCTGAGGAAGCACCTGCGCGCCGGGCCCGCCACGCCGACCGTCACAAAGATCCGTTCACGACGTTCCGTTCACGAAGATCGTTCATGACGACCCGTCCCGCCGAGTGAAGGAGCCATCCGTGGCCTTGACCCGTGAAGAGCGTGAACAGTTCCTGGCCGAGCCCCATATCGCCGCGCTGGCGGTGGCAGCCGGGGAGGAGGACCGGGCTCCGCTCACCCTGCCGATCTGGTACCAGTACGCCCCCGGCGGCGACATCTGGATCATGACGGGCCGGGACTCCCGCAAGGAGCGGCTCATCGCGCGCGCGGGCCGGTTCTCCCTGATGGTCGACCGGCTGGAACCCACCGTCCGCTACGTTTCGGTCGAGGGGCCGGTCACCGCGACGGTCACGGCGACCCGGGAACAGCTCGTGGAGATCGCGGCACGGTATCTCCCTGCCGGGAAGGTCGCGGGTTATGTCGAGTTCGTGGAGAAGGAACTGGGGGAGCAGGTCGTGATCCATATGCGCCCGCAGCGCTGGAACAGCGCGGATCTGGGCGAGGCGTGACGCGTTGTCAGGGTGGGTGGCGGCCGCGACCGTGCAGGTTGCGCTGGTGCGGCCGCGCCCGGCGGCAGGGGCGGCAAGCCCCCGCCCCTGTCGGCCCCAGTG
>NZ_JBSGUP010001051.1:0-1705 GCF_053607985.1 Streptomyces sp. NPDC055078 | reverse complement strand
GTCCGGGGGCGCCTCAGCCGAGGTCGCCCGCGCCGATCCGCTCCGCCAGCTTCACCAGCGTGCGGACCGAGGAGCCGGTGCCGCCCTTGGGGGTGTAGCCGAACGGCGCGCTCTCGTGGAACGCCGGGCCCGCGATGTCCAGGTGCGCCCAGGTGATGCCCTCGCCGATGAACTCCTTAAGGAAGAGTCCGGCGACCAGGCCGCCGCCCATCCGCTCACCCATGTTCGCGATGTCGGCGGTGGTGGACTCCATGCCCTTGCGCAGCTCACCGGGGAGCGGCATCGGCCAGGACTGCTCGCCGACCTCCTCGGCGATCTCGTGGATCGCGGCCCGGAAGGCGTCGTCGTTGGACATGATGCCGAAGGTGCGGCTGCCGAGGGCGACCATCATCGCGCCCGTCAGCGTCGCGACGTCCACGATCGCGTCCGGCTTCTCCTCGCACGCCTTCCACAGCGCGTCGCCCAGCACGAGCCGCCCCTCGGCGTCGGTGTTGAGCACCTCGACCGTCTTGCCGCTGTACATGCGCAGGACGTCACCGGGGCGGGTCGCCGAGCCGGACGGCATGTTCTCGGCCAGCGCGAGCCAGCCGGTGACATTGACCGCGAGGCCCAGCCGGGCCGCCGCGACGACGGCCGCGAACACGGCGGCGGCGCCCGCCATGTCGCACTTCATCGTCTCGTTGTGCCCGGCAGGCTTGAGCGAGATGCCGCCGGAGTCGTAGGTGATGCCCTTGCCGACCAGGGCGAGGGTCTTGGCGTCCTTGGAGTGGGTGTAGCTGAGCTTCACCAGGCGCGGCGGGTTGTGCGAACCCTGCCCGACGCCGAGGATGCCGCCGAAGCCGCCCTTGACGAGCGCCTTGTCGTCCAGGACCTGGACCTTGATCCCGTGCTCCTTGGCGGCGGCGGTGGCCACGGCGGCGAACGCCTCGGGGGTGAGGTCGTTCGGCGGGGTGTTGACCAGATCGCGGGCGCGGTTGATCTCCTCCGTGAGCGCGACCGCCCGTTCGGCCGACGCCTTGAACGCCTTGTCACGCGGCTTCGCGCCGAGCAGGGCGACCTCGGCGAGCGGCTGCTTGCCGTTCCCGGCGCTCTTCTTGTCGGCCTTGCCGTCGCTGCCGGCGTCGGTGCCCTGGTAGGCGGTGAAGGCGTACGCGCCGAGCAGCGCGCCCTCGGCGATCGCCCCGGCGTCCTCCGCCGCCTCGATCGGCAGCGCGAAGGCGGCCTTCTTCGAACCGGCCAGAGCACGGGCGGCGGTGCCCGCGGCACGGCGCAGCGACTCGGGCCCGTATGCCTCGTCCTTCTCGGGAACGGAGCCGAGACCGACCGCGAGGACGACGGGCGCCTTGAGCCCGGACGGCGAGGGGAGCTTGGTCACCTCGCCCTCCGCGCCGGTGGCCCCGAGCGTCTCCAGTACGTCTCCGAGCTTTCCGTCGAACGCCTTGTCCACGGCTTCGGCGCCCGGAGCGACCACCGGGCCCTTGGCGCCCTTCGCGACTCCGACGACAAGAGCGTCGGCGCGGAGCGTCGCAGCGCCGGCAGTGCTGAGAGTGAGAGCAGTCACGGTGGTGAATTCTCGCTTCCGTTGAGTTCCATGGCCGTCGATGCCGCAGGGGATAGGTCGACATCCGCCCGGTAGAGCCTACGCGCGCTCACCTGTATCGATCACGGCGGCGGTGGTTCACCCGTCCGTGGGGCCCGTCTGATG
>NZ_JBSGUP010001050.1:0-1713 GCF_053607985.1 Streptomyces sp. NPDC055078 | reverse complement strand
GACCCGAGGGGGCGTACCGCATACCAGGCGCCGCGCCCTCCGGCGGCGTCACTCCGGCGCGGGTCCCGCCGCCGCGGCCGTGCGTCGGACGACGAGCGCGAGCGTGTCGTCCGGGTGCAGGATCACGGTGTGATCGAGCAGGACCGCGCGCAGCCGGTCGGCGAACGCCTCGGGCGCGTCGGCGAACCCGGTGTGGTCGCCCGGGAAGACCGTCGGCTCGATCCCCAGCGCCGTGGCCAGCGCCCGCGACGTACGGTCGCACACCTGGCCCGCCGATTCCGCGCCGATCCCCACCACGACCCGGGTGGCGGCCGTGCCGAGCACGGCGACGTCGGGCAGCCACCGCACACTCGGCCGCATCTCGTGCGCGAACCAGAAACGCTCGTCGGCGACCACCTGCGGATCGCGCTCCCCGCCGAACATGTGCTCCAGCACCCCGTCCGGCAGCTCGATCCCGGCCAGATCGAAGAACGTCCGCCAGGCTCCCAGCACGTCCCCCGCCAGATAGGCGGCGATCATGTCATCGGTCCGGACCCGGACCTTCTCGCGGTCGTCGAGGAGTTCGTCCAGCGGAGGCTCGTGCGCGATGACGGTACGCACCTGCTCCGGGTGCGCCTCCACCAGGGCCAGCGCGCTGACCGCACCGCCGCTCGACCCGAAGACCACGGCCGGTCCGGCATCGACACGGGCGATCAGCCGGGACAGGTCGTCGGCCCGCAGCGCCGGGGTCGAGTCGGCGTCCGGGTCCTCGACGGAGCTGCGGTTGATGCCCCGCGGGTCGGTGGTCACCACCATGTGGTCGGCGGCGAGCAGATCCGCCAGCGGCTCAAAGGCGACGGCATCCATCGGCGCGCCGACCAGCACCACGAGCGGGCCCGCGCCCCGCACCTCGTAGTGCAGCCGCGCACCCGGCACCTCCAGAATGCCGACGGTGACGGGGTTGGTGGGTGTGGCTGCCATGTCTTCCTCCAGTGCGCGGGCCGCGCCGGGCGCGGCGGGTGCGGGAGGCGGGGTGGTTCCCCGCCTCTCACCTGGTGCGTCGAACGGGCCGGTGCTGGATCGACACATGGGCCGGAAGAATTTCCGGGAGTTTATCTGGACTGGTCGCGGTGCGCGATCGACTCGGTGAACATGCGGGCCCTGAAAGGGGGGTCCTGACAGGTCCGAATCCTGTGGATCGGAGCAAGAAAGGATCGAAGATCCACTTGATCACTGAGCGTACCGGTCTGCCCATCTCCATCGGCATCTCCGGCGCCAACCTCCACGACAGCCAGGCCCTCGAACCCCTCGTCCGCGGCATCCCGCCCATCCGCTCCCGCCGCGGACCGCGTCGACGGCGGCCGGCCAAACTACACGGCGACAAGGGTTACGACTACGACCACCTGCGCCGATGGCTGCGCAAACGCGGCGTTCGCCACCGCATCGCACGCAAGGGCATCGAGTCCTCCACCCGGCTGGGACGCCACCGCTGGACCATCGAACGCACCATGGGCCTGGCCCGCCGGCCGGCTGCCGTCGGCTTCACCGCCGCTACGAACGCAAAGCCGAGCACTTCCTCGCCTTCACCAGCATCGCCTGCACCCTATCTGCTACCGCAGAATCGCCAAATGAGATGAGGTCTAATACTCCAGCGGGATTTCGTGTCCTGGGCTGGGGTTGTTCGTTGTATGGCATATGGCGGGGAATGTTGAAGTAGACGTGTGGGCAGCCGAG
>NZ_JBSGUP010001049.1:0-1721 GCF_053607985.1 Streptomyces sp. NPDC055078 | reverse complement strand
ACACCGAAGAGGTCACTGGTTCGAACCCAGTATCGCCCACCCGGACCGAAGGCCCCGGAGACTTCCACCAGTCTCCGGGGCCTTCGGCACGCCCGGCTCAGCGCATCCGGCCCAGAGTGTCCCGCAGCCTGCGCGCGTCCCGCAGCCGCTGTTCATAGGTCGCGCCGACCGCCAGCAGCACCAGTCCGGCCAGCGCGGGCGGGAGCCAGCGGGGGAGCGCGTCCACGACCTGGACGACATACGGCGCCAGCTCGTGCAGCGCGTCCAGGGCGAGTACCCCGCCGCCGAGCACCAGCGGCGCCATGAGCCGCAGCCGGGCGCCGAGGAGCGTGACGGCCAGCGCGGCGATCCCCAGCAGCAGCGGACGCGGCCAGTGCGCGTCGCCCCAGGCCGCCATCAGGCTCGGCACCAGTGTCGCGGCGAGACCGGGGCCGTACGCCGTCCACGACGACGCCCCCGGGTCACGGCGGCGGCGCAGCAGGCCGACGGCCAGGGCGGGGACCGTCACCGGCAGGGTGTACGCCTCCGGAGCGGCCACCTCCCAGGCCGCCAGCCGCACCCAGGCGGCCAGCACGAACAGCACCACCGCGGCATACGCCACCGGGCGCCGCTCGGGCCGCACCGCGGTACCCGCCGCGATCACCCCGCACAGCGCGATCACCGCCGCGAGCGTCGGCCGGTCCCCCACGGCCAGGCCGATGGCGAGGAGCCCCGCCGCACCGCCCGTGCACTCCAGGGGGAGGGCGACCGGACGCTTCCCCAGCCGGGCGGCGAGCAGCGCCACGGCCGCCGGTACCGCGAGGATCACCAGCGCGGCCTGGTGGGGCGCGAGCGACGCGGCACCGGCGACAGCGCCCAGCAGACCGGTCGCGAACACCACGGCGCCACAGCCGAGCACCGCCCGGACAGCCGCCCCGGCACGGGAGCCGGCCGCGGCGGCGGCGAGTGCCACGGTCAGGGTGCCCAGCACGGTGAAGGTCGCGGGGCGGGTCGCCAGCGACAGGAACGCCACACTCACCGCCCCCGTAAGCCCGCAGACGAGTGCCACCGCGCCGGCAGCCGGAGCGTGCCCGGCCGCCCACCCGGGGCGGATGGCGAGTGCCAGCGCGCCCAGCGTGAGCAGCAGCCGGCACACCACCGTGGTGCCGTGGCCGAACCCGGCGGTGGACGGCAGTGTGAACAGCGCCGCCCATACGAGGGCGAGGGCGGCCCCGCCCGCGACGGCGCTCCAGTCCGTGCGCGGGTCGGCCCCACCTGTCCGCTGCGCCGCCGGTCCAGGCGCGGCATCCGGCGCCGCCGCGCCGGTCCGGCCGCCCGAGTCCCCCCGGCCCGTGGCCACGGGCCCGGCGGCTCCCGCCCCGATCACACCCGGCCGGCGGGACACCACCGTCAGCACCCCCGCCACCAGCAGGGCCACCACAGGCGCGGCCGTCGGATACCTGTCGAGGGCAACCGCACCCAGCGTGCCGTACGGGTCCCCCGGAGGTCCGGCCCAGACCCCGCTCACCAGCGACAACGGGCCGGTCAGGGTGAGGACCAGCAGCGGCAGCGCGGAGAACAGCGCCAGGGCCTGGACCGCCCCCGACGCCAGCGAAAGACCCGCCGGCAGCGGACGCGGTACGCCCGGCCGCGCCCGCAGCACGGGAACGAGCGCGAGCAGCGCCACCGCGCACAGCACATACCCCGGCACCGCCCAGCCGGCCGGCACGACCGTACGGAGC
>NZ_JBSGUP010001048.1:0-1723 GCF_053607985.1 Streptomyces sp. NPDC055078 | reverse complement strand
GCCGCCCGGGTGTCCCGGGCCGGGCCCCTTCCCCGGGAAGCCGGCGGCCAGGGCCCGTGGAAGCCGGCGGCCAGGGCCCGTGGGGTGGCGGCTGCGCCGGGACCGTGCAGTGGCTGCGCCCAGCTCGCGTGGCGGGTGCGCCCCGGTCCGTCCGCCGACTTCCCCAAGCCCGCGCGCCGGCTTCCCCGGGCCGCGCGGCGGGTGCGGCGCGGGCCGTCCGGCGGGGTGCGGTGTGGGGTGGCGGCGCGGTGTGCCGTGCGCCCGGTGCACGGCGCGCACCTGCTGTGTTGCAAGAACGACACAAAAACCGGCCAGCTGTGCCGGACCGTTGACGCGACTGCGTAGGGTGCTGGGACAGCCGCACATGTGAGCGGCGGCGGTTCACACCGACTCATCACTTATCACTGATCACGGAGAAGGGGACAAGCGCGTGACGGTCAATATGACCAAGGGTCAGGCCATCAGCCTGCAGAAGAGCGACGGAGCCACCCTCACCGCGGTGCGGATGGGGCTCGGCTGGCAGGCGGCGGCTCGCCGCGGTCTCTTCGGCTCGCGCACCAAGGAAATCGATCTGGACGCCTCGGCCGTCCTGTTCGCCGACAAGCAGCCGGTGGACGTGGTCTTCTTCCGCCATCTCGTCAGCGACGACGGCTCCGTGAAGCACACCGGGGACAACCTGGTCGGCGGCGCCGGTTCGGGCGGCGACGACGAGGCGATCCTCGTCGACCTCGCCCGCGTGCCGGTCCATATCGACCAGATCGTCTTCACGGTGAACTCCTTCACCGGCCAGACGTTCCAAGAGGTGCAGAACGCCTTCTGCCGCATCGTCGACGAGACCAACGGCCAGGAGATGGCCCGCTACACCCTCGACGGCGGCGGCAACTACACCGCGCAGATCATGGCGAAGGTCCACCGCGTCGGCGGCGGCTGGCAGATGACCGCCCTGGGCAACCCGGCCAACGGCCGCACCTTCCAGGACCTGATGCCCGCGATCCTGCCGCACCTGTAGGCGCGGCGAGCCCGGCCGTACGACCTCCAGCGGATGCCGTACGGCCGGCGGAAGGCCGAAGGACAGCAGCTCCCGGAGGCAGCAGGCCCCGGGAGCTGTACCGCTTGTCAGCACCGCGCGGAAAGGGGCGGACCGATCGGCACCGACCGCCGCGCACTACCGCACAGCACCGAGGGGACAAGGCGATGACGGCCGAGCTGGTCCGGGGGCAGAACCATCCACTGCCCGACACCCGCCTGGAGATCAGGGTGTCGGCCGGTCATCCGGTCGTCGCCTGTGCCACCTGTTCCGATGAAGGGGGCAGGGCGGACGGGGCGGTCGCGCACCCCGGCGCTCCGGTGCTGCCCGGCGTGGAGGTCCCCGGGGGCGCCACCGAGGCGCCCCGGTTCGCGGTCGATCTGAACGCGGTGCCCCCTGCCGTACACCAGGTGAACGTCCTGCTCGCGCTTCCCGACGCGGCCGGCGGCCCGGCCCACTTCGGCGCGTCGGCGGCACCTTTCCTCGCCGTCGTCGAGGCGGACGGCAACGAGGTCGCCACCTTCACCATCACCGGTCTGGAGTCCGAGAGCGCGGTGGTCGCGGTCGAGCTGTACCGCCGCCAGGGCGCCTGGAAGGTCCGCGCGGTCGGCCAGGGATACGACGGCGGACTCGCCCAGCTCTTCACCGACCAGGGGCTGGCCGGCGCCCGGGAGAAGGCTGCGGAGATCCAGCGGC
>NZ_JBSGUP010001047.1:0-1723 GCF_053607985.1 Streptomyces sp. NPDC055078 | reverse complement strand
GCGGTTCTGATCCACTTCTTGTGGGGCGGTTGCGGAGGGTGACGGTGCTCAGTCTGCGAGGAGGATTTGGCGTCGGAGGAGGTCGAATCCGGCCCGGCCGTACCCGTCCCTTTTGATCCGCTTCACCCTGTTGACGTTGCCTTCGACCTTGCCCGAGCTCCACTCCAGGGTGAGTCCGGCCGTGACGGCGCCGAAGTCCTGCCGCAGGCCACGGGCCAGACTCCGTAGCGGCTTCAGCCCGGTGTTCTCGGCGCGGGTGAGCCAATCGTCGAGTTCGTTGCCTCGGCGCTCGGTCATCATCCGGGCGAAGTCGCGCACGCAGTCGGCGACAGCACCCAACTCCTGGCAATGGGACAGGAGTTGCTTCCGTTTGAGCGCGTTGCTCTCGTCGATCTTGTCGGGGTGCGCAGTGATCAGCCAGGTGGCTTTGCGGACGGTCAGCTCCTTGGGCTTCTCGGGTGCGGGCTTGCCGCTGGCGCGGATCTGTTCCAGGTGACGGCGGACGGTCCTCTTGCTGCCCAGGTAGCCGAGTCCGGTGATCTCCGTGTGAAGTCGTGCCGCGTCCGTGCAGCCCTCGTTCCAGCGGCGGTGCAGATAGGGCGAATAGGCGTGGACCTGGCCGTAGCGGCGGGAGCCGGTGCCAAGGGATGCGTCCTCGGGGGTGGCGGCGTGCGCGTAGCGGCGCACGGTCTTACGGTCGAGCCCGAGGGTCTTGGCGATCACCTCGATCTGCACACCCTTGTCGTACAGGGCATGCACCGCGGCATGGCGCTCACGTCGCTTGATCACGCGCAGCCCTTCCACGGGCTCTTCCGGTACGTTGTCGGTGCCCGGGCCGGCTTTCACGGCGGCGGGGTAATCGGCGCTCGTGTCCTGCGCGGGCTCGGTGAGGCACGTGCGGTGCTGGGCGACGCACTTCTCGACGGCTTCGCACAGGTTCTTCCAAAGGTGGTACCTGTCCGCGACCTGCGTGGCATCGGGGCAGACGGTGCGGACGGCTTCGGCGTAGGCGCTGGCTCGGTCTCTGCACACGATCTCGGCCCCGGGATGGGCGCGCAGCCAGGCGGTGAGCGTCTCCGAGGTGCGGTCGGGCAACACGTCCACACGCTCGCCGGTCTCCACGTCCAAGATGATCGTGCCGTACACGTGGCCCTTCTTGAACGCGAAATCATCCACACCCATCACTCGCGGAGCGGCTGAGGACTGTTTGTCCGGGAGCCTGCGCACCATCCTGATCAGCGAGTTCGCACTGACGGGGACCGACAGGTGCGCGGCCAGCCGGGCCGCCGGACGCCCCGCGAGCGCCAGTGCCATCCGCTCCAAGGTCCGACGGAGTGCGGGAGTACGGCGCGCGAACCGCTCGGTGAGCCCGGCTATCTGCTCGACGAACGTACGGCGTACACACGGCGCCGCCTGGCACAGGAATCGCCGCACCGCCAGGTCGATCACGACCTTCCGCCCTGCCACCGCCAGGTCGGCCAACCGCCGCCGATACCTGCCGTGGACACGACCAGACAGCGTGCCGCACCCGGGACAAGCAGCCTCCCGGGTCACCGTCCGCGCCGTGAGCGCCACCCCCACATCGTCGACCAGGACCTGTTCCACCATCACCGACGCCAGATGAGGGAACGCCACCGAGAGCACGCTGCAATCACACGAACAGGCATTCTTCCAGCAGCTCGTGACGCCAGGTCATCGCCCCACAAGAAGTGGATCAGAACCG
>NZ_JBSGUP010001046.1:0-1726 GCF_053607985.1 Streptomyces sp. NPDC055078 | reverse complement strand
GTACCGGTTCAGGTCGCTCCACCGGCGGAGCCGGAGCCGCGGGCGCATCCGCCGACTTCTCCGGTCCGGATGCTCTCGCCCGGCCGATCGTTCACCATGGGCGTATCACCCAAAGAAACACCCGACGAATCACCCGACGAATCACCCGACGACGTAAGGATCCCTTCCCCGTGAGCCAGGTCCCCTCCATCACCCTCAACAATGGTGTCGCGATGCCGCAGCTCGGCTTCGGTGTCTGGCAGGTGCCGGACGCCGAGGCGACGACGGTGGTCGCCACCGCCCTGGAGGCGGGTTACCGCAGCATCGACACGGCGGCCGTGTACGGGAACGAGCCGGGTACGGGCCGTGCCGTCGCCGCCTCGGGCGTCCCCCGTGAGGAGCTGTTCATCACCACGAAGCTGTGGAACAGCGCCCATGGATACGACGCGGCACTGCGCGCCTTCGACGCCTCGCTCGGCCGGCTCGGCCTCGACCGGGTCGATCTGTATCTGATCCACTGGCCGATGCCGAGGCAGGACACCTATGTCGAGACGTACAAGGCCCTGGAGAAGATCCTCGCGGACGGCCGCGCCAGGGCGATCGGGGTGTCGAACTTTCTGCCGGAGCATCTGGAGCGGCTGATGGGCGGGACCTCCGTCGTCCCCGCGGTGAACCAGATCGAGCTGCACCCCTGGTTCCAGCAGTCCGCGTCCCGCGCGTTCCACGCCGGGCACGGGATCGCGACCGAGGCGTGGTCGCCGCTGGGGCAGGGCAAGGGCCTGCTGGAGGTCCCGACGGTGGTCGCCGTGGCGCAGAAGCACGGGCGGACCCCGGCGCAGGTGGTGCTGCGCTGGCATCTTCAGCTCGGGAACACGGTCATTCCCAAGTCCGTGACCCCGTCCCGGATCCGGGAGAACATCGAGGTGTTCGGCTTTGAGCTGGACGCGGACGATCTGGCGGCGCTCGCCGCGCTCGACGAGGGCAAGCGGCTCGGCGCGGACCCGATGACGTTCGACGCCGCCTGAGCCCGCGCCGGGACACCCCGGACCAGCCCGGAACACCCCCGGGACACCCCTGCACCGGCATCGGGGCGCGGCGGCCAGGGCGGTTGCCGCGCCCCTCGCGCGGGCGGGGCCCGCTCCCGTACGGCCAAGCGTGGCATTTCACCCGCCCCTCGCGTGCCGCCTCATCATATTTTCGGGTGTTAAGCCTACTTTTGGTGCTCCCTGAAGTCCCCGCACCCCGGAGGCAACCCCATGGAGCGCCGTACCCGAACCACCCTCGCCGCCGTCACCACCGCCGCCCTGCTCGCCGGATCCGTGGGCGTGGGCCTGGCCGTCGCCGACGCCGGCCCGGTCCCCAAGCCCGAGAGACCCACGGTCGCGACCAAGAAGGACGACCGGCGCGAACGGCCGGCCCTCACCGCCAGAGCGACCCGCAACGGCGTATACGCCTGGCAGCAGTTCCGGGTCTACGGGAACGCGAAGGACCTGCGGCCCGGCACCCGGGTGGCACTCCAGCAGCGGCACGGCAAGCGGTGGGTCACCCTGCCCGCGTCGATGAACACCACGCGCCAGGCCACGTACAAGATGCGGGTCTATCTCGGGCTCAAGGGGCGCAACACCCTCCGGATCGTCGGCGGCGGCAAGGCTTCACAGCCCTTCACCGTCTACGTACGCTGAACGGCCCTCCGCCCCGGCCACCGCACACCGCTGCGGCCACCACCGCCGGCGCCCTCGCCGTACCC
>NZ_JBSGUP010001045.1:0-1727 GCF_053607985.1 Streptomyces sp. NPDC055078 | reverse complement strand
CACGGATTCACCCCCGGCGACCAGGCCGTTCTCACAGAGCTGGCCGGTACGGCCGGCTTCCGCGACGCCGTCACGGGCCTCGCGTTCACAGTGTCACGGAGCGAGAACCCCGTACACACCCTCACCGCCATCGACAACCTGGTGACCGGCCTCGGACTCCACGCCACAGTCCTCGTCAAACTCGCCGCCGACGACCCCGGCTCCGCCGAACACGACGACCCCTCAACAGCCCACCGGGTCGCGGAGACACTCGTCGCGGCCTACGAACTGCACGGACTCGACATCAACCTCGACACATTCGGCGACATGGACCGCGGCTACTTCCCGCGCAACGGACTCACCGACCGCCGCTCCAACCTGCGCCAGGCAGGACTGGTCGCCAAGCACCTCACAGCCGCACTGCCGAACCGGACAGACCGCGCACCCGCCCTGACCCAGCACCGGTCCGACGAACTGACCTGGACCGACTTCGGAGACGGCGTCGTCGTCATCCCCGAGAAGCCGTGCACGTGGGACACAGCCCGGTCGGCCATAGGCACCACCATCGATCCCCACGCACAGGTGATCGACCTCATCACGGGACGCGTGACAACCCTCAGGGACACACAGAGCACCACCACCTGCGACGGCCCAACACTCGTACTGAAAGTGACCGCATGACCGCGCAGGACGGGGACGGGAAGCAACCACAGGACGACACACCGATCTCATTCTGAAATGCACAGCAAGCCCGATACCGATTCATCCATTTTTCAACCGATTCACGTTGAATTTGATGAGGGCCACGTGCCGCCGGCAAGGGTGCCTGGACGCACGGATTACTGGAGGCAAGATGCCATCGACCAATGCCGCGACCAAGCCGAGGGCGGACCGCGCACGGGGCGCCCGGCCCGACCGGCGAGCTTGGGGCGTCGTGATCCTGTTGTTCGTGTTCTACACACTGAATTTCGCCGACAAGGCCGCGATCGGGATCGCCGCCGGGCCGATCCGTGAGGACCTCGGTCTGTCCGCAGGTCAGTTCGGACTCGCCAGCAGCGCCTTCTTCTGGCTCTTCGCACTCGGGGCCGTCTCCTTCACCGTGGCCCTGCGGTGGATATCCTTCAAATGGGCCGCCGCATTCCTCATGGTGACGTGGGTCGTGAGCATGGCACCACTGACTATGCCCACGACTTTCGGTGTCCTCCTCGTCTCGCGGATCGTTCTCGGCTTGTTCGAGGGACCCACGCACGCGCTCTGTCAGAGCATCGTCGCCGACCGCTTCCCGCCGGAGAAGCGGGCCTTCGCGGGCGCCGTGGTCAACACCGGCTCCTCTGTCGGGCCACTGATCTGCGCACCCGCACTGACCTGGCTGATCGTGACCTACTCATGGCACGCCGCGTTCATCGCGCTGATCGCGGCAGGGCTGCTCTGGCTCGTCGTCTGGCTGCTCTGCATCGAACGACAGCCTCTGCGCAAGCAGCCGACGCTCGACGACGCGACCGACACCGACCCCAACGGCCACATAGACGTCCCCTTCACCACCCTGCTGAAACTCCGCAGCTTCTGGGGACTGGCGATGCTGTCATTCGCCGGGTACCTCATCACCTCGCTCAAGATCTCCTGGCTCCCCGCCTACCTCAACGAGGGGCTGGGCTATGCCACCACCACCGTGGGCACGCTCATCACCGTCCCCTACATCTGCGCGATCGCCGTGCTGCTCGGTTCGGGAGCGGTGTCGGGCCGACTGC
>NZ_JBSGUP010001044.1:0-1730 GCF_053607985.1 Streptomyces sp. NPDC055078 | reverse complement strand
GGCCCGAGTGGTCCCCGCGCCTGCGGGGGTGGTCCCCAGCGCCTAGACACCCAGCTGCTGATGGGGACCGTGGTCCCCGCGCCTGCGGGGGTGGTCCCTGCGCGATACCGACGGCCCCGGCGGGGCTCGTGTGGTCCCCGCGCCTGCGGGGGTGGTCCCCAGCCGTGGTTGTCCGGCGGCGGGCCGACCTCGTGGTCCCCGCGCCTGCGGGGGTGGTCCCACGCTGCGGACCGCTTTCCCGGCCGCGCGCTGGTGGTCCCCGCGCCTGCGGGGGTGGCGCACTCGGCAACGTAACCACCAGGCGTCATGCGACTGCGGCGGGCGGCCTGCTGGACGAGCGCGAACTCGGCGTCGTTGAAGCGTGAGTGGACACGACACTCCGGAGTGGGCGGACCGGATCAAGGCCAACGTGGCCGGCGAGGTCCGGCGCAGAAGGAAGGGAAGGGGATGGAGCCGATTGACTGACTGCCTTGGTGCGGCGGACCGGGACGGCATCTCAGATGATCAGGAACCTCCGACGACGCCCGCCCTCGATTTTCTGCAGAAAATCCGCGGGTGGTCAGGGCCGTCGAAGGTGAGGCGTGCAGGGGCGAGGAAGCCGAAGCCGGTCACCTGGGTGCCGGAACTCCCCCACCACTCTCCCCAAATCGCGGTCACGTCCACGTCGGCCAGGACGGGCCATCGGGGGTTCCGTACCAGGCGTGCTGAGTCTCGGGGGTGACGGTGAGCCCGAAGTCCTCCCGTTCGGGCTGCCCGGTCGGGAAGAGGTGGGCGAGGGTTTCCACTTCGTCCCATAGGGCGCGGGGGCCGGCTTGGCGGATCGTGCCGTCCAGGTGGGCGCGGGCCACGGAGCCGTCCGGTGTCCAGATCCCCACAGCATCAGAGTCCTCGTCACCGTCGCCGCTCCAGGTGCAGGACCGGTAGCCGGGCAGTGCCAGTGACAGTGGGAACGCCAGCCGGTCCAGGAGATCGGTTGTCACCGTGGTCCCGCTGGTATGTGGTTCCGTGGTGTCGAGGTCGGCGAACCGGGGCGTGACGGCCGGGATGCGGCGGGGCATGAAGTACGCCCCGCCGGGCAGGAACCGGCCCTCGGCGCCGCCGTTGCGGACGGTGAGGCGGGCCAGGCCCCAGCCGACCGGGGCGAGGATCACGGCCCCGTCGCGGCTCTGTTCGATCCAGGCGGGGGGAATGTGGGTCATGCCGCAGGTGGCCATGATCCGGTCGAAGGGTGCCCGGCCGGGTACGCCCAGGGTGCCGTCGCCGGTGTGTACGTGGGGGTGGTGGCCGGCTGCGGCGAGCCGGTCGGTGGCCGGACCGGTGAGCGAGGGGTCCACGTCCACGGTCGTGACGGCCTTGTCGCCCAGCAGATGGCCCAGGAGGGCGGTGTTGTATCCGGTGCCGGTGCCGATTTCGAGCACCTGGTGCCCCTGCTCGGTTTCCAGGGCTTCCAGCATGGCGAGCATCAGGCTCGGCTGGCTGGACGAAGAGGTGGGGTCTGAGCCGGTGAGCTGCGTGGTCAGCGCTGTGTCGGAGTACACGGCGGGCCAGTAGGTGTCATCGGCCGCTGTGGTCAGCCGCCATGCCTGGTCGGGCTGCTGCCGGAGGAAGGCGGGAACGAAGACGTGGCGGGGCACCGTCGCGAACGCGTCGTACCAGGGGGAAGCCGGTGTGGTCATCTCCTGGGCCAGGGCGGTGCGCAGGGCGGCGGCATCGGCCGCGGTGGTCGTCAC
>NZ_JBSGUP010001043.1:0-1738 GCF_053607985.1 Streptomyces sp. NPDC055078 | reverse complement strand
GCCCCGGCACACGACGACCGTCCTGGACCGGGGGCCGTTCACCGTGGCGGGCGAGCGGGAGTTGCTGCGTACGCACCGGATCGATGTTCTCGTCACCAAGGACAGCGGCGGCCCGGCGACCTCGGCCAAGCTGGTCGCGGCCCGCGAGCGGGGAGTGCCGGTCGTGGTGGTCCGCCGACCGCCCCCGCCGCCGGGGGTGCCCACGGCCGACGACGTACCCGGCGTACTGGCGCTGCTCAGCCGCGCCGCAGCAGATAGGTGTCCATGATCCACCCCTTGCGGGCCCGCGCCTCGGCCCGCAGCTCCTCGATCCGGTCCGCGACCTCGGCCAGAGGGCCCGACACCAGGATCTCGTCCTCGGTGCCCACATAGGCGCCCCAGTAGATGAACAGATCCTGGTCCAGATGGCGGGTGAACGCCTGTCGTGCGTCCAGCATCACCACCACGTCGTCCACCCCCTCGGGCCAGCCGTCGGCGAGCCGCCGGCCGGTGGTGATCTGCACCGGCCGCGCCACCCGGTTCAGGCCCGTACGGTGCCTCGCCAGCAGGGCGGAGACACTGCTGATCCCGGGCACCACCTCATGGTCGAAGGCGACCGTGCTCCGGGCGAGGATCTCTTCGAGAATGCCGAGGGTGGAGTCGTACAGCGAGGGATCGCCCCAGACCAGGAACGCCCCGCACTCGTCATCGCCCAGTTCCTCGGCGATGAACGCCTCGTACAGATCGGCGCGGCGGCTGCGCCAGTCGTCCACGGCGGGGGAGTAGTCCGGTGCCCGGCGGTCCCGCTCCGGGTCCCGCGCCTCGATCAGCCGGTAGGAGCGGTCATCGATATGCGCGTCGAGAATGTCCCGCCGCAGCCGGGTCAGATCGGCCTTCGCCTCGCCCTTGTCGAGGATGAAGAACGCGTCCGCCGAGTTCAGCGCCTTGACCGCCTGCAAGGTCAGATGGTCGGGATCGCCCGCCCCGATGCCGATGACATAGATTTTCCTCACCCGCGGAGTCTGCCCCACCGCCCCGGTGGCCGGACCCGCAGGGGGCCGATCGAGGCCGGGCGGGACATTCGGAACACGCCCTAGCGCAGGGTCAGCCGGGGAGCCTCGGCGCGGGCGTCGACCGGGCCCCCGGTCTCCAGCCGCGCCGCGAGATCGCGCGCCCATGCGGCGAGGCCCGACACATCGATGGCGTACGGATCCCCGAATCCGGCGATCCGGTCCGCGCCCCGCAGCAGCAGCCGCGCCCCGCCCGTCGCATTGCCGCGCGCGGCATGCGTCAGCCCGACCGCCAGTTGCGCGAGCCCGCGCCACAGCTCGCGCTCCGGTTCGGGACCCGATTTCCAGGCGTCCTCGAAGACCTCGTGCGCATGGAAGGGCTTCCCCTCGTCCAGCAGCCGCTGCGCCTCCGCCAGTGTCCGCCCGGGCGGGCGCACCACGCCCTCGGGCTGCCGCTCCACCCCCGGCGCACCGTACGGAAGCGGACGCCCGAGTCCGTCACGGGGGCGGGCGCTGCGGGCACGCCCCTCCTCGTCGCGGTCCCTCCGTGTCATGTCCACCCCTCGATTGTCCCCGAACCGGCCCGCCCGCCGCAGGCCGGGCCCGGACCGAGGCTCAGGACCGAGGCTCAGGACCGAGGCTCAGGGCTGGGGCTCAGGGCCGCGGGCCGGTCGTCGGACCGGCCCCGGAGGTGGGGTAAAGTTCTCTTGCGCGCCCGGCTTCCGGCCGATGAGGGCGCGCATCGGGAC
>NZ_JBSGUP010001042.1:0-1758 GCF_053607985.1 Streptomyces sp. NPDC055078 | reverse complement strand
GTCCGGCTCCCACCGCCGTGGACTACGCCTGATCGACGTCGTGGTCGTCGTGCAGGTAGCGGCAGTTCGCCGCCGCCGCCGACGTGCTCACCCGAACGGCCCGCAGATAGCACGCCCAGGTGATGACGTCGCAGACCTCCGGCCACCCGGCGATCCCGTCGAGGTCGGCCGTATCCGTCAGCAACTGGTCAACGGCTTCGGCCCACTGCGTGTGGTGGAGACCGCCGACCTGCCGGGCGCCGTTCCGGCAGGGCTCGTGCTCGTGCAGTACGTGACCGTCGCAGGCGATGACAGCCCGCAACTCGATCTGGGACTCTCCCCAGGTGTCCGACCACCGGCCAGGGTCCACGACCAACCAGCCGGCACCAGGGAAGTCGGCGAGCACGCGGCGGGTCAGCTCGTGTTCGAGGGCTGCGAGGAGTTCGCTCCGGACGGTGCTGTACCTGGCCCGCGTGATCTGGAGGGGACTCGGTTCCGTGGCCCGGATCAGGGCGTCCAGTATCCGCCTGGCCTCGGTGACAGAGTGACCGCACAGCCGGAGAACCCGCTGTCCGGCTTCGTCAGTGCCGACAGGGGTTCCCTGGGTTGTCCCGGCGAGGCGGGCGAGAGCGTCGGCGGCCTCGCCCCCCATCCCGAGTACCGTTACGTCGACCACCGTGTTTCCGTCCCGGCGGTGGATCAGAAGGTGACCGTCCACCGAGCCCGGCCCCTGCCACCGGACCTCCGTGTGGAGGTTGCACGGTGTGATGGCCATCTGGACGACTCGGCCGCGGAGCACGGCACACAGGGTCTGAGCGGCCCTGCGCTGAAGCACGGCCTCAAAGCCTGTCGCCGCGCGCAGGGTGTCCAGCGCCGCCGTGCGGCGCGTTCGTCGAGTGGGCTGCGTCATGAGGTACTCCTTGGATGGTGGTTCAGCCGGGCCGGTCGGCGTCCGCCCGCCGGGTTGCCCTCCCGGCGGGCGCGGCTGGGTTCGTGGCCGGACCTGGGGTCCGGCGCTGGCGGCAGTGGGGAGTTGGGGCCGTTCGGGGAAAAGGGCGGCGGCGGTGCCAACCGCCCTCCTCCCCCGGGCCTGGGGTTCAGGTACTAGTGGTCGCGGGCGATCAGGTCACGGGCCTGGGACACGAGAGCGGCCAGCCGGGCGAGGTGCTCGGGCGCACGGGCGAGTACCTCGGCCGCGCGGACGCCCGCCGGTACCGACAGCGGCTCGTGGCCGTTTTCGCTGGTTTGAAACTCGACGCTGATCTCAGCGACACGCGTGCCGTCGTCGGCGGCGATCTCCAGGTCAGCGCTGGCCGTATCGCGGTCGTGGGGCAGTTGGGCGGCCCTCGCCAGGTCCAGCCGGTAGTACCCTCGCGAGAGGACGGTGCACAGCGGTTCCCAACCGGCGCGGTTGTCCCCATTCAGGTGTGACACCCACTCCGACAGACCGTCTTGCGCATGAGGGTCTTCGATGTGACGCACTTCGTCGGAAGCCGTCCAGTACGTGCCGCGCGGGATGACGGCACCACGGTGTTCACCGACCAGCAGGGCAAGACCTGTGGCGTCGAACTCGGCGTCGTGGTCGAAGTCGGTGAGGATGTCGCGTACAGCAGCGGCGATCACCGTGCAGGCGACGCGGGCGCGGTGTGCGTCGGCGGCGGCGAGCCGGGCCTGGGCGGTGTCGATGGCGTTGACGAGTTCGCGTGGTCCGGGCAGGTGGTAGGTCACGAGTGCCTCCTGGTGTGATCGGTGAGGTGTCGGTGAGGGCCGGGGGCGCCT
>NZ_JBSGUP010001041.1:0-1761 GCF_053607985.1 Streptomyces sp. NPDC055078 | reverse complement strand
GGCCTGTTTCATGCCGGGACGTCCAGTGGGCCCCTCCCGGCGGGCCGACCTGTTCGCCCTGGCCGGCCCGCTCAATCTTCGATGAGAACCGCTCAACCCCTTCACTGAGAAAGGACCCGTGATCACGGTCAAACTTCGATGGCAAACCGTCAAACTTCACTGTCACAGGTCAGCGACCCGGATGCTTGGCCTGCCGTTCGATCGAGACGGCGCGGTACCCAGTCGCTATCTGAGCCTCACCCGTGATCGCCGAGAGCGCTGGCCGGTGCTGGGTTCCCCAGCGCTATCGTTCACCTGATCCCTGGTGGAGAGGCGAAATCGGATGAGCAACCCCGCTTTGGAGGCCCTGGTCACCCTCGGTCGGCGGTACGTACGTAGTGCGCCTGGGTCACTGGGGAAAGCGGCGCTCGCTGCGGGGTGCCTGAATCCTCGCCTCAGAGACCATCCCCGCCGCCGTGTCGTTGAGTCCCGGTTCGGCGACCGGTACGCGGTCGACACTCAGGACCTCATTCAGCGGTACCTGTACATGTTCGGCGTTTGGGAGCCGCACATGACGAACTGGCTCCGACGCCGTCTGAAGCCAGGGGACGGGTTCATCGACGTCGGCGCCAACATCGGCTATTTCAGCGTTCTCGCCTCCCGGCTCGTCGGGGAGGCGGGAAGCGTGGTGGCGGTGGAGGCATCCCCTGTTTTCAACCGCAGGATTCTGCAACACGCACGACTCAACGGGTGTGGCAACCTCCGCACGATCAACGCGGGGGTCTCTGACAAGGACGAGACACTGACCTTCGTGCTCGCCAGTTCCCGCAACCTGGGGGCAACCAGCATCGTCCCGTACGAGGGTCTCGCAAAGGCCACGTTCGAGATCGCGGCGCGTCCGCTGCCTGACCTTCTGGAGCCCGAGGAGATTGCCAAAGCCCGAGTGATCAAGGTGGATGTGGAGGGCGCCGAGGGGGGCGTCGTACGAGGCATGGGCCCCATACTTGGTCGGCTCCGACCGGACGCCGAGATCACGGTGGAGGTGACCCCGGAGCGCATGGCCCGAGTCGGCGAATCAGTCGATGAGCTTTTGGCGACGATGCGAGAGGCCGGGTTCCACGTCTATCAAGTCGCCAACAACTACGCGCCGGAGAGCTACCCTCTCGCGCTTCGGGGAGCGCCGGCCGCACCTGTGCGGTGGCGGGGGTCGATCAGGGGCGAAAGCGACCTCATCTTCTCGCGCGTCGACGCCGAGTCGCTGGATTGAATGAGCGTGGCCCTGGATTGATGGGCGAGTGGCTGCCGCCCACAAAGCTTTCCCGGACCTGTCAGCGAAGGGGCTCGTACGGGGTGACTGTGCCCCGCCGCGGCGGGGCACAGTCCGGTTGCCGCTATCGCGCGGCGGCTGTGACCTTGGTTTCAGGTGACGGTCAGGTGAGTGTAGGTGGCGGGGGCGGAGCCGTTAGCCCTCGGCCGGGGTGCTGGTCGGTGGTTCCTGAAGGGACTGGAGACCAACAGGTTGCTGGTTGAGGATGTCGGCGAGTATGTCGCCGTCGAGTACGAGGCGGACGACGTGGTGGTCGGACACGTCCGGGGGGATTGGGATGACGTCAACATCGGTCACCGCAGGGAGTAGTTCGGTGGTCGCGTAGATGCGGTCTATCCGGGCGTCGGGTCCGTGGGTGTCGCAGGCGTCGACGGTGGGCGCCACCGCGGCGGGGTCGCCGGCGGTGGCGCGGTGGCGGGCGACGTCTTCCAGTCCGGCGGTGCGCAGGGTGGTGT
>NZ_JBSGUP010001040.1:0-1762 GCF_053607985.1 Streptomyces sp. NPDC055078 | reverse complement strand
GTACGGAACATATCCGGGGCGGTACGGAACTCACCCCGCCCAGCTGCGGACGACCTGGCCGCCCCGCACCTCGAAATTCAGCCTGCCCTCCAGATACTCCAGGGTGATGATCGCGCCCGGCGGCAGGGACCTGACGGTGGTCCAGCCGCTTCGGCGGGCCCGCCGCTCGGCATCATCGGCCGGGAGGCCGACATAGGACGCGGGAGTGTCGTCCGGCTGTGCGGGAGGGGTCGGTATGGGTGCCATGACACCCACCGTAAGCGGCAGCGGACGGTGACGGAAGCGGTGCCCGAACACCTTTCCGGCGCGGAAGCGCATCTCACCGGTCACGCTTCTGTCACAGGATCACGACATACGCTCAGCATAAAGTCCACCACACGAACGAGCAGTTCGACACCGACCGTACGGTAATTCCGGAACGCTCCCGATCAGGGAGAATTCCCGGATGGAATTGACCGGGGACGAAGCACCGGAGGACGAATTGGCGGACCGTGAACAATTCACGGGTTCCTTACAGAATCCCGCCGCGCGCCCGCTCGGCAGTGCGGCCGGACCCCTGCCCAGGACCGCCGTACGCCCCGCGCCGGTAGCACCCCCTCACCCGGTACCACGGCCCCGGTCCACGGCCGTGGACACCGCAGGCGGCGGGCCGGGACCGCGCACGGGGAGTGAGGTCCGATGAGTGCGCAGACGCGGACCGGCGACGCCGTGACGGGGGCGCCCGTCCGGCACCGGGGCAGGGTGCTGGTGGACTGGCTGACCACCACCGATCACAAGAAGATCGGGCATCTGTATCTGGTCACCTCGTTCGTCTTCTTCCTCATCGGCGGAGTGCTGGCCCTGCTGATGCGCGCGGAGCTGGCCCGGCCGGGACTTCAGCTGATCACCAGCGACCAGTTCAACCAGGCGTTCACCCTGCACGGCACGATCATGCTGCTGCTCTTCGCGACCCCGGCCTTCGCGGGCTTCGCCAACGAGATCATGCCGCTGCAGATCGGCTCCCCGGATGTGGCCTTCCCCCGGCTGAACATGTTCTCGTACTGGCTCTATCTCTTCGGCGCCCTGATCGTGCTCGGTTCGCTGCTGGCCCCGACCGGTGCGGCGAGCTTCGGCTGGTTCGCCTACGCACCGCTCAACTCGCTGGAACGCTCCCCGGGCATCGGCGCGGACATATGGATCATGGGTCTCGCGCTGGCGGGCTTCGGCACGATCCTGGGCGCGGTCAACTTCATCACCACCATCGTCGGGATGCGCGCGCCCGGGATGACGATGTTCCGGCTGCCGATCTTCACCTGGAACGTCCTCTTCACCTCGATCCTCGTCCTGTTCGCCTTCCCGGTGCTGGCGGCGGCGCTGCTGGTGCTGGAGGCGGACCGGCGGTTCGGGGCGATGGTGTTCCAGCCCGAGAACGGCGGCGCGCTGCTGTGGCAGCATCTGTTCTGGTTCTTCGGGCATCCGGAGGTCTACATCATCGCGCTGCCGTTCTTCGGCATCGTCACGGAGATCCTGCCGGTCTTCTCCCGCAAACCGATCTTCGGCTATCTCACGCTCGTCGGCGCGACCATGGCCATCACCGGGCTCTCCGTGGTGGTGTGGGCGCACCATATGTTCGCCACCGGGGCGGTGCTGCTGCCCTTCTTCTCCTTTATGTCGTTCCTGATCGCGGTGCCGACGGGGGTGAAGTTCTTCAACTGGTCGGGCACGATGCTCAACGGGTCGCTCTCCTTCGAGACCCCGATGCTGTGGTCCGTCGGCTTTCTGG
>NZ_JBSGUP010001039.1:0-1762 GCF_053607985.1 Streptomyces sp. NPDC055078 | reverse complement strand
AGCTCGTGCGGGTGGCACAGGACCGGGCCGATGAACACGCTGATGCGGTGGACAGTCCACCGACCGGCCGTCAGCGGTCCGGGCGGCACCTCGTCCACGATCCGGCCCGTCCTGCCGACCGCGCGCGGGTCGTCCGCGCACGCCGTGATCAGGACCTTTTCGCCCGCCTTGAACGCCATACCGCTCCCCCCCGGGCCGGGGCTGTCCCGGCTCCCCTTGCCGCCCCGACGGGATGCCGGGGCGACGCGGGCAGCCGTCAGCGGCGGCGCGCGGAGCGGATCGTCTTGGCGGCGTTCTTGCCGTCCGGTCCGCCCACGGAGCGGACGACGGTGACCACGCCCCATGCGGTGACGACGATGACCAGGGCGACCACGGCCAGCGAGATAGCCATGCTGGTGAGGGCGGCGACCAGCAGCGGACCGAAATAGACCCCGGCGACGACCGCGCCGGCACCCGCGCCGGACCCGAGCGCGATGCGCTGAACGGTGCGGTCCGGCGGGGCGTGGTGGATGTGCTGATGAACGACCTGCGGCGCGGGCTGGGGCGGGTGCGCGGCAGGGAGGTGGGCGGGGTTGACGTACACATGAGTGCCGTCGGGGAGCTGCACCACACGAGCCAGCTCAGGCAGGGACTCCATGAGGAACCTCCTTGATGCGATGGGGTGGGTGTCAGGCAGCTTGGGCGGGGTAGGCGCAGGTCACGCACATGCCGAGGGAGGTCGGGATGACGTATCCCGCATCGAGTCGGCAGGCGGGGCAGGTGCGGCGGGCGAGCATCGCGAGCGCGAGCGCCCCCCACTTGCGGGCGGTCATCGGGCGGACCGGCAGCGCCCGGTCGATCCGGTACAGGTAGGCGACCCTCACCCCGCCGGGACGGCGGGGGGAGCGGCGCATGACCTGCGCAGCGATGTCCTGACCCCCCGGCCGCAGGCCCAGGGCCCGGAGCTGACGGCGTGTCGCCAACCCGTCCGGGGCGTAACGCCACGGGAACGTCGGAACGCCGTACTGCGCGCCGCTGGGGTCGTAGCACTTGCCGAACGCGGGGGACATCAGGCCACCACCGCCACGGGGGCGTCCGGGTGGGGTGCGGTGCGGGCGAGTTGCCTGAGCCGTACCGCTGCGGACGGCTCGAAGGCGGCGCCCCAGTCGCCGCCGATGAACCGGTCGGCGATATGGCGGGTGTAGGCGGGCGGGATCGCTTCGGTGAGTTCGTGGTGGTCGGCCGTCCAGGTGATGTCCATGGCGGCCTGCATCTCCGCGACCGACCCTTTGCCGCCGCCCTTGCCGTAGGCGGCAATGTAGGGGCCGTCCCGCCACACGCCGTGCCGCCAGCCCCGGACCGGACCGCGATGCGGCCGGTGCGGCGGTTGGGCGGCCCCGTCGAACCAGTCGAACCAGCCGAGTTCGAAATGCCGGTGCCGGATCACCCCCAGTGCGAACATCTCGCCGCACAGAGTGAGGTCCTTGCGGATCCCGGCACCGTTGACGTTCTCGATGACCAACGGCACGCCGTACCACTGACCCAGCTCTCGCATCTGCGGGATCAGGTCGACGTACCGGCGTCCCTGGTTGGTGCCCTTGGTCAGCGTGCAGTGCGACTGGCACGGCGGCGAGGAATGGACGAGGTGGAAGTCCTGGCACATCTCCCGCATGGCATCGAGCGCATCACCCTGGACGAAGCGGAACGGGTACGAGGGCCGGGGCACGATGTCCACCCCGACGACCTCGAACCCCGCCCGCCAGTACCCCATCCCCGCGCCACC
>NZ_JBSGUP010001038.1:0-1777 GCF_053607985.1 Streptomyces sp. NPDC055078 | reverse complement strand
GGCACACCGTGCCGGGGCGCAGAGCGTGAAGGCGCGAGGGGGAGGGCAGGGCGGGTCCGGTGACGGGTGAAGGCCGCGCGGCGCCAAGTGGCGCGGCAGGCGCGGGGGACGCGGTCGGGTGGGCTCAACAGGACGCGGACCACACGCGACCGAAGTCGATGCGGGGGCGCCTGACCAGCGACTGCTGTCCATCCATGGCGTAAGTGGAACAGGCACCGGTCCCTGCGTCAACTGCCCCCGTACCGGCGGTTCACAGTGTGGACAGTCTTTGACAGCCGCCCGCACCGACCCCCTAGCCTCGTGGTACGGATCGTGCTGAGGGGCGCGGTCCCCGGCGCGTCTCGGGTACCACCGCTGTCATCGGTGAAGGCCATCCCGTGTTCGATCTCTGCATCCACGGAGCCTTCGCATGGCCGTACCATCCAACGCCGTTCCCGTATCCCGTGTCCCTGCCGCCGGGTCCTGCCCTGGGGTGAGCGGCAGGCCCGACCGCGTCGGCGGGACCCCTGGCCGTCGCCGCCGGACACACCCCGCACCGTGCCCCGCGTCCCTGGCGGGAGACCCGTGCCCTGAACGCGCCGTCCCGCCCCGGTATCCGTCCGCCGGGGCCGTACGCGCGAGGGGGAGCCGGACCCAGGGGAGCGCCGGGCCGCCGGCCGTTCGGACCGACCGGCGTCCGAAGCCGCCGCCGGGCCCACCACACCTCGCCGCCCGGCCGCCCCCGCGCGCCGCGTTCCCGTCCGCCGTACGAGCGTCCGCACCCGGCGCCCGTACCGGGTGCCCGTGCCGCGCGCCGCGCCCGGAGCCAGTAACGGGTGTCCATAACGGGTGTCCGTGCCGCGCGTCCGCGACCAGCGCCCGTACCGGGCACCGTCCAGGAACCGACCATTCCGAAAGGTCCACCATGTCCGCCACCCGCTCGCTGCATCTGGCTGTCGCGCTCGACGGTCCCGCGCGGTACGACGCCGGTCACTATGTCGATCTGGCGAGACTCGCCGAACGCGGAGCACTCGACTTCGTCACGCTGGGCGACTCGTTCGCCCGGCCGGGGCTCGACGCCCTCGCCGTACTCTCCCGGGTCGCGCCCGCCACCCACCGGATCGGGCTTGTGCCGACCGTGACCGCCACGCACACCGACCCGCTCCGGCTCGCCACGGCGGTGGCCACCCTCGACTGGGTGAGCCGGGGCCGGGCGGGATGGGCGGTCGGGGTCGCCGCCACCCAGACCGAGGCACGGCTCTTCGGGCGCGGGCCGGCCGGGCCGGCCGCGAAGCTGTGGCGCGAGGCGGCCGACACCGCGGGGGCTGTCGTCCGGCTGTGGGACGGCGGGGACTACGAGCCGGGAAGCCACGAGCCGGGAAGCCACCGTCCCGCAAGCCGCGCGCCGGGAAGCCGCGACCAGGCGACTGAGTGCTTCACCGACGGCGGCGAACCGCATCGCTCCCGTGTGCCGGGCCGGACCCCGGCAGCGCGGGAGCCCTTCGCCGGGCCGAGGCCGCCGCAGGGCCGGCCCGTCACCGTCGTCGACCTCACCGGAGCCGGAGCCGGAGCCGGGGACGAGGGCCGCCGGGCGGCGGCCCGGTACGCCGATGTCGTACTCGTCCGGGCCACCTCGCCCGACAGCGCGGCGGCGATCCGCGCGGCCGTCCACGAGGACGCCCGGAGGCAGGGCCGCGACCCGGGAACCCTCCGGGTGCTGCTCTCGCTCGCCGTCGACCTCGGCGGCAGCGAACCGCCCCCCGAGCCGGGGCTGACCGGCCCCGACAGCCTGCCCCGG
>NZ_JBSGUP010001037.1:0-1778 GCF_053607985.1 Streptomyces sp. NPDC055078 | reverse complement strand
CCCTTGACCGGGTCCCCGGTCGCGTCGGCCGCGTCCGACGACCGGCCGTCTCCGCCGTCTCCGCCGTCGCCCCCGGCCCCGGCCCCGGCACCGGCCCTGGCTCCGGCCTCGCTGTCGTCCGGCGCCGTGTCGCGTAGACCGTCCGCCGCCTCGGAGGCGTCCGCCTCGGGCACGTCCGGCCCCGGCACATCCCGCCCCGGCGCGGCCGGCGCGGCCGCCGGGAGCAGGGCGGTCCGCTCGGCGGCGGCCTCGGGGATCGCGGTCGTCTCCGCCGAGGCGCCCGGCTCGGCGGAGGCCCCGACGGCGGGCTCGGCGTCGGCCGACGCCACCCAGGCGGCCACCGCCGACCGCAGCCGTGCGTCGTTCTCGATCGAGCCCGTTTCTGTCCCCGGCGTACGCCCGCGCCCGGCAAGGGGCTCAGAACGCGCCTCAGCGCCCGTCTGAGCGCCGCTTTCGGCCGACCGCTCCCCGGGGAGCCGGAAGACCGCCGTGGGCTGGTCCGCACCCGGTGACGCCGTCCGGCCGAGCATCGCGAGCCGCGGGTCGTGTTCGCCCGGAGTCGTCTCCCCCGACGACTTCCGCTGCTCCGATTTGTCGGGGGACTCGCCCGCCACCGTGCCTCCTCGTGAATCGCGCGCCGCTGCCGTACGTGCGCACTCCGGGGTGCCGGATACCGACAGCCCGTGTTGTCCGAACCATCTACCAGTGTCCTGTCTGAGAACGCGGCCCCTGCGCCTAGACGAGAACGACATACCTAACGGTTCCCATACAAAGCACCCAGGCGCTCTCGACAGACCAATGTGAGAGGGGTCACCCTGTCATTCATCCACGCGGGGAGGCATGGATGGGCAGGAGCCGCAGATCACTTCCGGAAGAGCTTCTGCTGCTCGCTCTGGACCCGGCCACGGGTACCACAGCGCAGCCGCAGTCGCTCGACCTCGGCCTGGCCGGAGCCCAGCTAGTAGAGCTGGCTCTGGCAGGACGGATAGCCCCAGACGGGGATCGTATCGCCGTGGTGATGCCACGGCCGACAGGAGATCCGACATTGGACTCCGCACTGGAGCTGTTGCGCAGACGCGGCAGTCCGGTTCGCGCGGTTCACTGGATCGGCGGGCCCCGCCTGGGGCTGCGCCAGATCTACCTCGCTCATCTGGAGCGTTGCGGCATGGTGCATGCCGTCGCGGGCCAGATGTGCGGAGTACTGCCGACGACTCGCTACCAGGCGACGGAGACGGCGATCAGCCGGGATATCAGGGCCCGGCTGGACAGTGCGATCCGCACCGGCGTTCCGCCGGACCCGCGGACCGCGGCGCTTGCCGCGCTGGCCCATGCGGTCGGACTCGGCAAGCACCTCTACCCCGGCAATGAGGGGCGTTCCTCGCGATCCCGTCTGCGGGATCTCATCAGGCACGACCCTATGGGCGGACTCGTGGCGCACGCCGTGATGGACGTCCAGAACGGTGTGGCCGCGCAGCCGCGCCGTAATCCCTCCGCAGCGAGCGGCAGCCGTCAGGCCGCCGTCTCGATGCAACCGCGGCGCGGAGGAATGGCCCGCGTCGCCGCGCACTGAAACACCGGCAGCACCCGCACCACTCGCAACAATCGCGACACCGCGCAAAAGCAGGACCAGCAGGACCGTTTTACCGCAGTCCGCAGTACCGCAAGGACCGAGTACACCGGGTCAGCAGCACCGACAGCACAACACCCTCCGCACCTGAGTGCCTACGACCCGGTTCGGGAGCCGCACCTGAGCGCGCGAGGCAGCCCCAGCGCTGCCT
>NZ_JBSGUP010001036.1:0-1783 GCF_053607985.1 Streptomyces sp. NPDC055078 | reverse complement strand
CCCCGGCGGCCACCCGCGCGCGGGTCGCCCCGTACGCGGGTGGCCGTGTCTCACCGGCGCACCTTCGGCTGGCCCCGTGTGGAACCCGCGGTCGGTGAAGGACACCCAGCTGGCGCAGCGGGGCGTCGATCACGCCCCGCCCGAACGTCACGCCGTGTCGCTGTCGCAGCCACCACGGTTCGGCGTACGCCTGTGCGATCTTGAACGCGGGCACCGCTTCGAAGGTGACGCCGGTGATCCCGCGTGACTTCCCGGGGCGGTGGGGGCGCACCGCGGCGGGGCCGGTTCCGCGCACGGCAGGGGCCGGGGCGACGGCTCAGGAGCGACGGGCGGTGCCGGTGAGCCGTCCCCTGCTCAGGGTGAGGGTCTGGTCGGCCTCGGCGGCCAGTTGCTGGGAGTGCGTGACGACGATGACGCATTTGCCCTGCTCATGGGCCAGTTCCTGGAAGATGCGGATGATCCCGGCGGCGGTGTCGGCATCGAGGTTGCCGGTGGGTTCGTCGGCGAAGAGGATGTCGACGTCGCAGGCCAGGGCGCGGGCGATGGCGACGCGCTGCTGCTGCCCGCCGGACAGCCGCTGCACGCTGCGGGTGGCCTGCTGTCTGTCGAGTCCGACCCGTTCGAGGAGTTCGAGTGCGTGAGCCCTCTTGCCGCGGACCTTGGTGCCGGTGATCTCCATGGCGGTGGTGACGTTCTGTACGGCCGTCATATAGGTGAGCAGGTTGTACTGCTGGAAGACGGTGGCCGCGTGCCGGTTGCGGTAGCGGCCCAGGCCGATGCGGGCGAGGTCGGTGCCATCGAAGCTGACGGTGCCCTGGGTGGGCGCGTCCAGGCCGCTGGCCAGTGACAGCAGGGTGGTCTTGCCGCTGCCGGAGGGACCGAGAACGGCGTAGAAGGTGCCGCGGTGGAAGCCGTGGTCGATGCCCTTGAGGACGGTGGTGCGGCGGCGCTGCCCGGTGTACGTGTGACTGACGCCCGAGAGCCGCAGGACGGGCTCGGTGGTGGTGGTGAGAGCCGGGGAAGGCATGACGGTCACTTGCCCTTCGTCAGGATGGTCTTGGGATGGAGGCGCAGGACGGAAGCGGCGGGTATCGCGGTGGCCAGCAGGGCGATACCGAGGCCGGTGCCGACGACCGTGGCCAGGGCGCCGTTGTCGAGGCGGACGGTGATCCGGTCGATCGGGTCGGCATCCGCGACCGGCTGGTCGTCGGGGTCCCTGCCCTGGCCGAGGCCGGTTGAGCCGGGCGCGGGCGGCTCCCACGAGTCGATCTCCTTCTGTGCCGCCGCCGCCTCGCCGGACACCAGGGAGTTTCCCGCGCTCTGGGTGAGGGGTTCGGCGAACAGCCAGCTCAGTCCGATCGCCAGGGTGGCCACCGCGACGATCTCCACGGTCTGCTGGGCGATGACCTTCCCCTTCTTCTCGCCCATGGCGAGCAGTACGCCGTACTCCTTGGTCCGCTGCTTGACCGCGAGGGTCACCAGCAGCGCCAGGACGCCGGCGCCCGCGATGCCGATGAGCCACATCGCGATGGTGGTGGAGGAGGACACCGCGTTCAGCGGGCCGGTCATCTGCCTGACGGCCTTGTCGTTGATGCCGAGCCTGAAACCGTCCAGGCTGGAGCCGGCCTGCTTCTTCGCCCAGGAGGTGAAAGCGCCGAACGTCGCGGGGTCCTTGAGCCTGAAGCCGGCGCCGCCGAGGTTCGTGGTCCCCGCCTGCCGGCCGTTGAGCCGGCTGAGTGCGTGGGACGGGACGATCAGCCGGTCCCCCGGGGAATCCAGGTAC
>NZ_JBSGUP010001035.1:0-1785 GCF_053607985.1 Streptomyces sp. NPDC055078 | reverse complement strand
GACCGGCACCCTGCGCCCCTGGTCCCGGTCCCGACCGGGTCAGAACGGGAGCTGCGAACGCCGCTGAGGCGAAGTCCGGGGCTCACCCTGGGCCCGGGGCGCGGCCCGGCAGGTGAGATCCTTCGCGGGCAGCCGGCCCGTCGTCAGATATGTGTTGGTCGCGTTGATGACACAGGAGTTGGCGGTGTAGGCGTACACACCGTGCCCCTCGCCGCCCTTGACCGTGACGAGCTTCGAGCCCTTCAGCGCGCGGTGCATGCCGACGGCGGTGGACAGGGGGGTCTGCGAGTCCCACTCGTTCTGGATGATCAGTGAGGGGACCTTGTTGCGGACGACCGTCGCGGGCTCGGCGCCCTTCGCCCAGAACGCGCACGGCTTGATGCTGGAGACGAAGTCGCCGTACAGCGGATAGCGCTTCTTGTCGCGGACGGCGTCACGGCGGTACTGCTGCGGATCCCTCGGCCAGGCGGCGGAGTTGTCGCCGCAGACGACGGACCAGAGGGTGGCGACGGAAGCCTGCATATCGGGTTCGTCCGCTGCTGCGGCGGCGGTGCCCGGGGTCGCCGCCCTGGCGGCCCGGGCGAGCTGGACGACCTGCTCGGCGGCTTCCTTCGCGCTGAAGAAGATGTGCCGCTGGGCCCGGATGTCGTCGCCGGTGAGCTTCTGTCCGCCGATCTCGATGGGCTTGCGGTCGGCGCGGGCGACCAGGTCCCAGAAGGACTTGCGGACCTTGGCGGGGGTGCTGCCGAGTCCGTAGTGGGAGTGCCGGGCGGCGGTCCAGCGCGTCCAGTGGTCGAACGCGGGCTCGGCGTCCTCGGCCCACACCTGCATCATGCCCCGCCAGACCCGCTTGGGGTCGACGGCGCTGTCGAGAACGATACGGTCGGCCCGGCGGGGGAACATCTGGGTGTAGACCGCGCCGAGGTAAGTGCCGTACGAGAGCCCGAAGTACGAGATCTTCTTCTCGCCGAGGGCCGCCCGGATCAGGTCCATGTCCCGGACGGTGTTACGGGTGGTGAAGTGCCGCAGCCGGTCGCCTTCCTTCGCCCGGCACTTGTCGGCCACCCCCTTCGCCCAGGCAACGTCACCCGCGAACGTCTCCGCCCGGTACGGGCGCAGGAAGTTCATCGCCTCGGCCTCGCCGAGTCCGCAGTTGAGGGGGGAGCTGCGGCCCACACCACGCGGGTCGAAGCCGATGAGGTCGTACCGGTCCTCCACGGACTTCGGCAGGCTGTCCCGCATGAACAGCGGCTCGTTCAGTCCGGGGCCGCCGGGCCCGCCGGGGTTGAAGAGCAGGACGCCCCGGCGTTTGCCCGGCACGCTGGTCCTGATCCGGGAGATCGCGACGTCGATCTTCTCGCCACCGGGGCGCCGGTAGTCCAGCGGGACCTTGACCGTGGCGCACTGGAAGGAGGCCGGAGCGGCCGCATCACACCGCTGCCACACCACCTGCTGCCGGGTGAACCGGTCCAGCGGGCCCGCGGCGGCGGCGGGGGACGCGGCGACGGCCGGAGCCAGTGGCACCAGCACACTCACAGCCAGCAGAGGCGCTATTCGTCGTAACTGCACAGGGCGGCCCTTCGGATCGGCGGACACAGCGGATTGACCATGCCATGCCATGGATACCTGCTGAATCCGCCGGTGGGCCAGGCTTTCGTCAAACCGGGGATGGAGAAATACGGGAGGGCTACTGCCGGGGTTGCAGCGACTTTCCGCCTGGAGAGCCCAGAGAGGCGGAAAGCGGGTCAACCGGTACGGTCCCGGGGCCGTACCCACGCCGTACTC
>NZ_JBSGUP010001034.1:0-1786 GCF_053607985.1 Streptomyces sp. NPDC055078 | reverse complement strand
CGACATCAGTACGGCCCTCGTCGACTTCCGGGCGGGCCGGCGCACGCCTGTGGAGCGGTTCCCGTAAGCAGGAGAGTCCCCGTCCAGGTGTCTCGTGCCGCGCGGCAGGTCGCCCTTCGACCTGCCCGGCAACGAGGTGCGGTGTACGGCGCCGAAGGGCAGTCCGGCGCCCTCGGTGCCGACGCCGTGGACCAAGGCCGTGCCGGTCCTGCCGTTCGCCCCGGGCAGGAGCCCGAGGCCGGCGAGTACGGCTCGGCACGATGAGCGAGACGTACGCGATCCGGCGCGGCCCGCCGGAATCCGGTGCCTCACCACGCCTGTGGGCCCGCGATCACGAGGCGGTTCCGCGGGGTCCACGAGGTCTGCGCGGTCCGCGGGGTTCGCGCGGTCTGCGGGGTTCGCGAGGTCCGCGGAACAATGAGCCGTCGCCCCACTGCGGGCCGTTGTCACCGCCGCCCGGCTCGGCCGCGGGGGTGCGGGTGGTCTCGTCCAGGGGCCGGTCGGTCCGGTGGACGCGCAGGGACCGCTGGCCCGGGCGCCAGCCGTCGCGGTCGACGGCTTCCACCGCGTAGCCGAGGTCCCGCAGTATGCCGGCGACCGCCGACAGCCGTTCCGCGCGGTGTGCGGCAGCGCCCGGCGGGTCGCTCTGTCCCAGACGCCACCGGTATTCGCTCCGGGGGTGATGGACGACTTCGACGGACCAGAGCGCTCCGACCGGCCATTCCTCCCGGGGCAGCGCCTCCACCGTGCAGAACTCCCCCTGCCACCCCGTCCGCCCGGCACCTGGCGGCGGCGTGAGACCCGCCTCCGCCAGGTGCCGCGCGACCTCGGCGGCACCCGCGTAGTACCCGGCGGGTTCCGGCTCGGGCGAGTTCCCCGTCTCATCGGCAGGACCGTGCGTGACCATGCCTCATCCTGACTACGGATCCCTCACATTGCAGCCGTTTTCCGGCCGATGGCCGGACTCTTCCGCGAGCGCGGGGCTCTCCGGGACGTACTCGGGGACCGCCCGGACGCAGTCCGTGGCCCCGTACGGTTCCAGGGCCTTCCCGACGGCGATCACCGCGCGCGGTCCACACCCGCGCACCGGCCCCGGGGGACGCCCGGCAGAACACGGCCGCGGGGCTGTGCGACAGCAGCGGGTCCACTCGTGCGAGGACTCCGTCCAGCGGCGCGGTCGGCCACGGCATCGCCGACCGCCCGAGGAGCACTCGCCCGGAGCCGACGAATGATCCGTCATCCTTGCCGCCCGCCCCGGGCCCACCGCGCCGGGCGGTGCCCCCGCCGCCGAACCCGCACGACCGGCTACCCGACGGCCTCCGCCGCGTCGGCGGCGCCGGGCGCGGTGGGCCCGGGCGCGGCGCTCGGTGCGGGGGTCGGCGTGCGGTAGGCGCGGAGTGATCTGTTGGTCGCGGCCACGGCGGCGACCGCCAGGGTGGCGGAGAGGCCGCCGGCGACCAGGGAGAAGGAGGCGGAGGTGGCCGACGCCAGCAGGCCGCCGCGGAAGTTGCCGAGTTCGGGGCCCGCGACACCGATGACGTGTTCCACGGAGGAGACCCGCCCCCGGTACGCGTCCGGGGTCTCCAGCTGGACCAGCGCACTGCGCGTGACGACCGACACGGTGTCGGCGGCACCGGCCAGTGCCAGACAGCCCAGCGCCAGCCACAGCGGCCCGGCGAGGCCGAAGCCGGCCAGCGCCAGGCCCCAGACTCCGGCCGCGATCAACTGGACCAGGCCGCCCCGGCGCCAGCGGGTCACCGTGCCGGAGAGCAGGCCGGCGGTGATC
>NZ_JBSGUP010001033.1:0-1788 GCF_053607985.1 Streptomyces sp. NPDC055078 | reverse complement strand
GGGCCTTCGCCGAGGGCGGTCGCACCGTCCCCGCCCGGCAGGCGCGGGACACACCGTGAGCGGGCTCAACCGACGGGAAACCGCTCGCGCAGAAAGCCGAGCACGAGTTCCGTGACGATGGAAGGCCGCTCCAGGCTGGGCAGATGACCGGCCCAGGGCAGTTCGATGTGCCGGGCGTCGGCGAGCAGATCGGGGATACGGGCGGCGATCTGCCGGAAGTCCGCCAGATCGTGCCCGCCCGACAGGGCCAGGCAGGGCGCGCGGACCGCCGCCAGATCGAACTCGGCCTCGACCGGCTCGAACTCCTCGGCGGCCAGTTGCACCTCAAAGGCGTGCCGCTGCATCCGGCGTACGGCCTCCCGGGCGGCTTCGTCGGCGTCCGGGCCCAGCCAGGTCTCGACCATCAGCTCGACCGCCCCGGTGATGTCCCCCGCCGCGAGCAGCGCGTCCTCGCGCGCCCCGACCGCCGCGAGTGCGGGGGTGGGCTCATGACCGGGGAGGGCGGAGCACACCAGCACCATCGCGCTCACCCGGCCCGGCCATCGCGCGGCGGTCTCCAGGGCGACCTCCCCGCCGTAGGAGGCACCGACCAGTACCGCGTCCTCGATACCGAGCGTGTCCAGAAGTTCCAGCACATCCTCGGCGTCACTGTGGGGCCGGTCCGGCGCCGGGGTCCGGCCGAAGCCCCGGAAGTCGCAGCGCACCAGGCGGTGGCCGGCACCGGTCAGGGCAGCCGTCTGCCGGTCCCACATCCGCCGGTCGCACACCCCGGAATGCAGCAGTACCAGTGCGGGACCGTCTCCACCGTCTCCGGTCACATCATGAGAGAGCGTCATCCGGCAGAATCTACGCGGCGGGCGCTCCATACCCCTCATGAATATCGCCGCATCCGGCCCGCACAGCACCGCCTCGGGCCCGCCCACCCGGCACCGTGGAGGTTCTCTTCAGCGATCCCCACATCCAACTAGTTTCCATATGGAAACTATCTTCGGAGGCGGGACCGGCCGATGTCAAGTCCTTCCCAGGCGAAGCGGCCCCGGGTGATGATTCGAGCCCGCGGCACCGGGACAGGTGCCGGGCGGCCATCCGGAGGTATGGTCCCTGCCGGTGCGGCGAGCGGAGTCCGGCCAGGCGAGCCTGCGGTAAAGTGATTTCCCTACGGAAAGCACACAGGGATGACACGGCCGGGTGCCCCGGACCGTCCCGGATCCTGCCGACGCGCGCCCGGCTGCCCCGCCAGTCCGCCCCGCCGAAGTGGAGTGACGCAGATGACCGGACCGCAGACCCCACCGCCGGTACCGAGGAACGCGGGCCCGGACCTGGAGGACGCGCTGTCCCTGCTCCAGTGCGTGCTGGTCGCCCGGCGCACCGGTGCCGGCCCGGAGCCGATCAACTGGCAGCAGTACGACGTACTGGAGATGCTGCGCATCCGGGGCGCCATGACCCCCTCGCTGCTCAGTGAGTCCCTGGGGGTGTCCCGGCAGACCACCTCCAAGTCCCTTCGCGTACTCAAGGACCTGGGCCTGGTAGAGCAGGCGGCGCTGGGCGACGACCGGCGCGAGCAGACGACGTCGCTGACGCACGCGGGCCATGTCTTCCTCTCCCGCAGCGCCCGTGGCCGCCGTGAGAACGCGCAGGCGGCGAGGGGCGCACTGAGCCCCGAGGAACAGGACGCCTTCGCCGGGATGTGCCTCAAGGCGGCGGACGCCATCAGGGAGCTGCTCCACGAGCGGCGCCCCGGCCGGGGCTGACCCCCCGCCGGGGCCCCCCCGACCACCCCCGCCGGGG
>NZ_JBSGUP010001032.1:0-1795 GCF_053607985.1 Streptomyces sp. NPDC055078 | reverse complement strand
GCCCGAAGTGTCCGGGGCGGAGGGGGTGTTCGGGTGCGGTGGCTGGACCGCTTCCGTACGGGAGGGTGAACTGGTTCTGGAGGGGGACGGGCCGGCCATGGACGGGCTGCGGGCGCTGTGCGGGGCGGCGTGGACCGACGCCGGGGCCGGGGTGTGCGGGCGGGACGCGGGGAAGGCGCTGGCCAGGCTGGGGCTGTAGGGGGTCGGTGGACGGGGGCGGACCGGAGCCGGGGGCAGCCGCCTTCTGCGGAGCCGGAGCCGGAGCCGGAGCCGGATCCGGAGCCGGAACCGGATCTGGAACCGGGGGCCGGGGGCTACCGCTGGCGTCAGGTGTGGGGTGGGCGTGGGTGTGAGTGTGGGCGCGCGTGCGGCTCAGGCGTACTGGTTACGGGCGAGGAGGTCGTCCTCCGATGCCCCCTTGCGCCAGTAGCCCGTGAACTTCACCCTTCGGCGGTCGATGCCGCGTTCGCCGACCAGATGGCGGCGGACCGCTTTGACCGTGGTCGACTGGCCGGCGATCCAGGCGTACGGGCGGCCCGGCGGCAGTTCGGCGGTGCGGATGGCGTCCGTGGTCGCGCCCTCCCCGGTCAGCCAGGTGATCCGGGCGTCGGCCTCGGTGGGCAGGTCCTGCCGGTCGGCGAGGTCGTGGAGTTCGATCCAGACCCGGGTGGGCAGGGACGGCGGCAGGGTTTCGAGGATGCCCGCGACGGCGGGGAGCGCGGATTCGTCGCCGGTCAGCAGGACCCAGTCGGTGTCATCGGGCGGCCGGAAGTCGTATCCGCCGTTCTCCTCGCCGATGGGGGCGAGAACGCCGACGCGGGCGCCGGGTCCGGCGTCGCGCACCCAGCGTGAGGCGGGTCCCGGGCCGTCGTGGGCCGCGAAGTCGACGATCAGCTCGTGGGGGTCGCGGCGCAGTTCGCGGACGGTGTAGGTGCGCATGATGCCGCGGACGCCGGGGTCGAGGGCGCGCCAGGCCGCGTACCAGTCGTCCTGTGCCGTGTCCGGCGTGACCGGGGCGGTTTCGCCCGGCTGGGGGAAGAAGAGCTTGATGCGCTGGTCGCGGCCCGCGGTGGCCATCCGGGCGATGTCGTCGCCGCCGAAGGCGACCCGGATCATGGCGGGGGTGAGGCGTTCGCTGCGCAGGACGCGGGCGGAGAAGTAGTGGTAGGGGGCGTTGCTCATGGGGTGAGCCTCTTCGCCTCGGTGACGGCGGCGGCGAGCTGTTCGAGGACGGGCGCGAACCCGGCGTAGCTGTAGCGCTCCTCCATCGCCCAGGGGACGGTCTGGCCGGCCTTGACCGCGGGGAGCCGGCCCCAGGTGGGCTTCTTCGCCAGTTCGCGGGCGGGCAGGGCGCTGGAACGGTTGTCGATCATGATGAGATCGGCGTGGTACTTGTCGGCGTTCTCCCAGCTGAGGAACTCCCAGAATCCCCATTCGTCGCTCTTCTTGCCCTCGATGAACTCGATGCCGAGATCCTTGAAGTAGTTCAGGTCGCAGTACGAGTCGGGGACGGCGACGTACATCTGCTGGGCGTCGCCGGTCATGGCGAGGACCTTGAGGCCGCGGTTGCCCTCGGCGGCCTTGCGGAGGGTGGCCTCGGCCTTGTCGAAGCGGGCCTTCGCCTCGGTGACCTTGGCGGCCTTGAGGTCGGCGCCGAGGGCTTCGGCGAGTTCGGCGTATCGTTTCAGCGGTTCGAGGAGCGACTTGATGCCGACGCCCATCCGGTCTTCGGCCGCAAGGGCGACAACCTCACGGTGACCGTGCCCGTCACGTTCACGGTCACCGGTGCCACCCT
>NZ_JBSGUP010001031.1:0-1795 GCF_053607985.1 Streptomyces sp. NPDC055078 | reverse complement strand
GTGTACGGCGTCGCCCGCCGGCCCGGCAGGCCGCCCTCAGGCCCCTGTGGTGGAGCCGGGCCGGACGATCATCAGGACCACGACGACGGCCCACAGCAGATTGAAGACCCCGGTGAGCGCGGAGAGCCGGGCCGCCACCGGGCGGTCTTCCCCCTCGGTGCCCCCCACCGGCATCCGTTCGAGCAGGCTCTCCTGGCGCGGGAGTATCGCCAGCGCGAGCACACCCGCGGCGACCGCGGTGAGCACGACCGACACGATCAGCCAGGCGTCGGTCAGCACGCCGAGCTTCGCCCCGGTGGCGAACCCGAACATCGGGACGGCGAGTCCCGCGATGGCGTACCCCCGGCAGATCCGGTGCAGCATCGCTGCGATCCCGGCCGCCCGGTCCCCCGTCTCCTCCCCGTCCACCGTCTCCGCGGCCACCGTCTCCCCGTCCCCCGTCTCCGCGTCCCCGACGGCAGTCTCCCCTCCGGCAGTCTCCCCTCCGGCCGCCGCCGCGCGGACGTAGCGGGGGAACAGCGAAGCGGCCACCGTGACCGGCCCGACCGTCAGGATCGACGCGAGGACATGGACGGACAACAGCAGTTTCGTCATGGCGGGCCTCTCCGGCAGGTATATCTTGGCTGCCAATAGATAGCATGCCTAGTTAATTCTTGTGTAGGCTGCCTACCCATGAGGACAGACGCGGTACGGGGACATCTGGACGGACTGCTGTTGGCCGTGCTCGAACCGGGCCCGCTGCACGGGTACGCGATCATCGCGGCGGTCCAGCACCGCAGCGGGGGCGCGCTGGAGCTGCGCACGGGGACGATCTATCCGGCGCTGCAACGGCTGGAGCGGCTCGGGCTGCTGAGCAGCGACTGGGAGTCGACGGGTGAGCGACGTCGGCGCCGCTACGAACTCACCGACGCGGGGCAGCGTGCCCTGGCCACCGAGCGGACGGCGTGGCAGGAGTTCACCGCCGCGATCGGCTCCGTGCTGAACCCGGCCGCCCCGGCCCGGCCCGCCGTATGAGCACCGCTCCGAACGGCGGCTCCACGGATGCCGCGCGGGGTTCCGTTCCGGGTGTCGCCTCGGATTCCGGTCCGGGTGTCGACCTGGATTCCGTTTCGGATGCCGCGCCGGATTCCGTTCCGGATGCCGCCGACCCCGTGGAGGAGTACGTCACGGCCCTCGCCGCCGCCGTACACGGCCCGGCCCGGGTCAAGGCCCGGATGGTCGAGGAGATCCGCGACGGACTGAGCGAGACGGTGGCGGCCCACATCCGCGCGGGGGTACCGCGCGGGCATGCCGCACGCCTGGCGGTACGGGAGTTCGGAACCGTCGCGGAGCTGGCGCCGAGCTGGCAGTCGGAACTGACCATCGCACAGACCAGGCACACCGCCCGGGCCGCCGCCCTCGCCATCCCCCTTCTCGTACTCTGCGGACTCCTGGTCCGAGGCGCGGACGGCGGGCAGGGCTGGGAACTGCGGCTGCTGACCGTCCATCTGGCCGGGGTCGCCGCCCTCGCGGGGCTGCTCGCCGCCGGGACGCTGGCGACCACCGGGTTCCTCGCCCGCCGGCGGTCCGTCCCGCCCCGGCTGCCGCTCGCCGTGGCCTGGACCGGGACCGCCACCGCGCTGGCCACCGCGCTCGCCACGCTCGGGCTGGTCACCGCATCGTTCCCCGCGCAGCACTGGCAGCTGACCGCGCTCGCCGGCGCGCTCACGGCCGGCTCCCATGCCCTGGTCGCGGGCCCGGCCCGCGCCCTGCGCCACTGCGCCCGCCTGGGCCTGCGGACCTGACGCCCTCACAC
>NZ_JBSGUP010001030.1:0-1799 GCF_053607985.1 Streptomyces sp. NPDC055078 | reverse complement strand
CTCCGTGCCCCCCCGCCCCCGGGGCCCCGCGTGCCCCGCGTCTCCGCGCGCGCCCGGGTCCCTGCGCGCCCCGCCTGCCCTGCGTGCCCTGGGTCTCCGCGCGCCGGGCTTCACTCCCCGCGTACCGGGCCGTTGCGCCTCAGCGCCCGCTCACCCGCCCGTGCAGCAGCCGTGAGAGCGCCGAGTGCACCTCGTCGAGAGACCGCTCCCGCTGGAACGACTGCCAGTCGAGCGCCGCCACCAGGACCATGCCGACCAGCGCCGCCGCGGTGAGCGGAATGTCGATCTCCTCGCTCAGCTCGCCGTTTCCGACGGCATCGCGCAGCACCGACTCCACGACGGCCAGCGCCTGTCGGCGCACCACCAGCAGGGTTGACTGCCAGGCCCGGTTGGTGCGCCACAGCTCGGCCACGTAGAGCTGGGTGAAGGCCGGGTAGCGGTCGATGAAGACGAGGCCGGCCCGGATCATCGCGTCCAGCGCCTCGACCTTGGTGCCGCCGCGCTCCGCCGTCTCGTCGGCGGCGGACTGGAGTGAGGCGGTGAGCAGGCCGACGCCGTACCGCAGCAACTCCTCGAACAGCTCGGTCTTGCTCTTGAAGTTGTAGTAGACCGTGCCCTTGGCCACTCCGGCCCGCTCGGCGATCTCGTCCACCGTGGTCGCGGAGAACCCCTGCTCGGCGATGAGTGTCACGGCGGCCTCGTAGAGCTTCGCCCGGGTCGCCCGGCGTCTGGTGCTGCTGCTGGCAGTCGCGTCCATGGGGCCGATTCTCACAGGTCCCACCGGCTCACCACGGCCTCGCAGCGCCAGGCCCGGGGTGCGGCCGGTCCGGTGTCCGCGCCGGGCGTGCTGCGACAAGTCCCGCCCGGCCCGCGCCGCCTCCCCCCGGGCCCGGGGCCAGGGGGGCGCCTCCGGACGTGCTTCATCGCACAGGTGTCTGAGGTGAAAGCCCTGGTCAGGGCCGATTGTCAGTGGGTCCCCTCACGATGGACACATACGGCCACAGTGCCGTCACACGACGACAGGAGGTTCGTCATGGCCAGCTTCCACGCGGCAGCCGCGCACCGGCGCCGTGCCACCGGCCCTGTCCCCTCACTGACCACCGGGCCCGCGAGCGATGTGCACCCCGTCCTGCGGCGTGCCTCGGCGCCACCCGCCGCTCTCGACCTCCTCGCCCAGGCGCGTTCGGGGCTGGACGAGGCCGCCACGCTCGAAACGCCCAACGAACGGTACGCCACCGCCCATCTGGCCGCCCTGCGCACCGCCGCCGCGGTGCTCGCCGCCCGTGGCTACCCCGACAGTCCGCCGCCCCCGGCCCGCCGGGGACAGGGCACCCCGGCGCGGCGCGGGCGGCGTGCGCCGATCCGCAGCGCCTGGGAGCTGCTCCCCGAGATGGCTCCCGAACTGTCCGAGTGGAGCGCCCTCTTCGCCTCGGGTGCCCCTCGCCGGGCGCGCGCGGTGGCCGGCATACCGGGCGCGGCGAGCAGCCGCGATGCCGAGGATCTGCTGCGCGACGCGGCGATGTTCCTGCGGCTGGTCGAGCGGATGCTCGTGCTCCAGCCCGTGCTGCCCCAGCCGCGCGAGGAGCCGCCGGACCGTCCCGTGCGGCCGGATGGCCCCGAGCCGCCCGCGCGGGACGAACAGGGGGACGCCGTGGGGTAGCCCCGGGTGCCCCTTCCCGCGCGGGGCCGGGCGGAGGGTTCCCCCGGACGTCGGCGGCCAAGGCCGGGTGCCCCTTCCCGCGCGGGGCCGGGCCCGGGGGGACCCGGCCGGCGGTCCTGGGGTCCGGTCCCGGGGCCGG
>NZ_JBSGUP010001029.1:0-1804 GCF_053607985.1 Streptomyces sp. NPDC055078 | reverse complement strand
GGGCGGGGCCCTCGGGGGGGGGGGGGGCGGGCGGGGCCGCGCGGGCGGGCCGGGGGGCCGCCCCGACCGGGCCCGTGTAGCCGTACGGGGACGGGCCGGGACACCTGTACGGGACGGTCGGCGGGACAACCGTGCGCTGCGGTCCCGGACAGCTCCACCGCACCGGAGGTCTGCCCCGGGGGGCGCGCGGGCGGCCGTACGGCGCATCGGAGCGTTTGACCGCGACACCGCCCGGCGGTGCTTTACATGCCCGGACGCTCCGCGAAAGATCCCTTGACTGCCGTCCGCGCGAAGGGAACTCGATGAGAGCAGTGGCGAAGTACGGGACCTGGGCCGGTCTCGGCTCCCTGATCATCACCACGCTGGCCGTCGCCCCCGCGGGCGGTACGACCGTCGCCGCCGCCGAGTCCCACGGCACGGCCCTGGCGGCCGGGCGGGCTGCTGCCGCCGGTATCACGTTCGGCGCCTGCCCCAAGGCCGAGGCGCTGCCCAAGTCGGTGTCCTGCGGCAAGGTCGAGGTCCCGCTGGACTACGCGGACCCCTCGGGCCGGCAGATCTCCCTGACGGTGAGCCGGGTCAGGGCGAGCGGCAAGCCCGCCGAGCGGCAGGGCGCCTTCGTCTACAACCCCGGTGGCCCCGGGGCCTCCAGTATGTATTTTCCCATGGTGGCGAAGCTCCCGGAGTGGAAGCGGATCGCCCGCGCCTACGACATCGTCGGCTACGCCCCCCGTGGCGTGGGCCGCTCCGCGCCGCTGTCCTGCGTCGACCCCAAGGGATTCCTCAAGGCCCCCACGCTCGCGCCGACGCATCCCTCCGCCGCGTTCAAACGGGAGCGGGTCGCGGAGGCGAAGGCGTACGCGGCGGCCTGCGCGCGCAAGGCCGGACCGGCGCTGCGGCACTACACCTCGCTCAACAACGCGCGGGACCTCGATGTGCTGCGGGCGGCGCTCGGCGAGCGGCGGCTGACGTTCATGGGCGCCTCCTACGGCACCTACTTCGGCGCGCTGTACGCGACGCTCTTCCCTTCGCATGTGCGCCGGATGGTCTTCGACTCGGCGGTGAACCCGGTCCGCGGCAAGATCTGGTACCGCAACAACCTCGAACAGTCACTGGCGTTCGAGAGCCGCTGGGCGGACTTCCGCGCCTGGGTCGCCAAGCACGACAGGACGTACGGTCTCGGCGCGACCCCGGAGGCGGTCGCCGCCAGCTTCGAGAAGGCGCGGGAGCGGCTGGCCGCGAAGCCCGCGGGCGGCAAGGTCGGCCCGGGGCAGTTGCAGTCCGCGTTTCTCGGCGCGGGCTACTACGACGAGTACTGGGTGCCGCGCGCGACCGCGCTCTCGGAGTATCTGCGGGGCAATGAGAAGCCGCTGATCGCGCAGGCAGCGCCGCGCCAGGAGGGCGCGAAGGACGCGGAGAACGCCACCGCCGTCTACTCCGCCATCGAGTGCAACGACGCGCCCTGGCCGACCGACTTCGCGGTCTGGGACCGCGACAACACCGAACTCGCCCGCCGGGCCCCGTTCGAGACCTGGGACAACGTCTGGATGAATCTGCCGTGCGCGTACTGGTCGCCGCCCCGGCAGCAGCCGCTGGAGGTCCGCACCAAGCGGGGCGCGCTGCCCCCGGTGCTGATCCTGGCGGCCGAGCGGGACGCGGCCACGCCGTACGAGGGGGCGAAGGAGCTGGCGCGGCGGCTCAAGGGCGCGGTGCTGATCACCGAGGAGGGCGCCGGGACGCATGGTGTCGGCGGCGGCCCCAACGCCTGTGTCAACACCCATCTGGAGAACTATCTGCTGAAGGGTGA
>NZ_JBSGUP010001028.1:0-1806 GCF_053607985.1 Streptomyces sp. NPDC055078 | reverse complement strand
GATGCCGCGGCCTTCCCGGTCGCCCGGGGCGTAGTCCTGCCTGCCTCTGCCTGTTGAGTCCCGCGTGCCTGTTGAGCCCTGTCAGGCATTCCCCGCCTCATACCTGCCGCATTGCGAAGGAGCGCGCCGCCGGGGCGCGGCCCGGGTGCGCGGGCAGGTGCGCGAGCCGGGTGCGCGGTGCCGGAACCTCTCTTCCCTGCCCGACCGAACAAACCGCATTGGTGGATGACGACTTCGGGTGGCTTCCGGCGGGCGTGACCGCGGCCGGCGGAGGGGTCGTCGCAACGTTCAGTTCCGTCTGCGACCAACAGGAGCACTCATGCAACCCTCGTCCCCCCTGCCCACACCGACCACCGCGGCACCGGCGGGTGCGGCCCGGCCCGGCTCGCCCCGAGGCACGCTCGTCGCCGTGGTGACCATGTTCTTCGCGTACATGATGCTGGAGAACGGACTCCCCGCCGCCTTCCCGACCATGCAGCAGGCCCTCGGTGTCTCCGCACCGGCGATCGCCTGGGTCTTCACCGGCCTGATGATGTCCAACGCCATTCTGACCCCGCTGAGCGGGAGGCTCGGCGACATCCGGGACAAGCGGACCGTCCTCATCGGTGCCATGGCCGCCGTCGCCGTGGGCACCCTCCTCCCCGCGCTCGCCGAGAACGTCGCCCTGCTGACCGCCGGGCAGATCCTGCAAGGCGCGGGCGGGGGATACATGGCACTGGCGGTCGGCCTGCTCAACGACACCCAGAGCCCCGAACGGGCCCGGACGGGCAACGGCTTCCTCTTCGCGGCGGGCGGTGTGGGGACGGTGGCGGGCCTCCTCATCACCGGAATCGTCCTCACCTCGCTGCCCTACACCTCCCTGTACTGGATCGCTTTCGCGGTCATGCTGATCGCCATCGCGGTGGCCTGGAAGTCCGTCCCCTCCGCCCCGCCGGCCAAGCGGGGCCGGGTCGACTGGACCGGTGCCGCCCTGTTCGCCGCCGGACTCGCGCTCGTGCTGCTCGGGATCACCCTGGCCGCCGACCACGGATGGGCCTCACCGCTGGTGCTGGGGATGATCCTGGGCGGGATCGCCGTCCTCGTGGCATTCGCGACCTTCGAGTTCCGTATCCCGGAACCCCTGGTCGAACTGCGCCTGCTGCGGAGCAGACCCGTGCTGCTGACCTGCGCGGTCGCCTTCGTCGCGGGGTTCGGGACGACCGCCCTGCTCATATCCATCCCGATGCTCGTCGCGCTGCCCGCCGCCACGGGGTACGGACTGGGCGGTACGGCCACACTCACCGGCCTCTACCTCCTCCCCCTCGGTGTCGTGTCGCTGATCGCCGCACCCCTCACCGGGCGGCTTGAGCGCCTCATCGGGGTCCGCCAGGTGATCGCCCTCTCGAACGCCGCGATGCTCGCCGCTGCCCTGATCCTGCTCGCGGTGCCCGACGCGCCCTGGGTGATCGCGGTGGCGTCCGGCCTGGTGGGGCTGACCATCGGAGTCGGGATGACCCAGGGCATGAACATCGTGATGGCGATCGTCCCCGCCGAGCGGGTCGCCAGCGTCAGCGCGCTCTCGCTCGTCGCCCGGTCGGTGGGCGGCGCACTGGGCTCCCAGATCAGCGCCGGGCTCATCGCGGGCTCCACCATCGCCGGCACCCCGCTGCCGGCCTGGGACGGCTTCGCCGCCGCCTTCCTCGTACTCGGCGGTGTCGGCCTCGTCGCACTCCTGCTGAGCCTGGTGTTCCCGGCCCGCCTCGCACCGCGTGACGCCGCGGAACGCGCGATGTAGACGCGGCGCGGCACCGCCGTACGCGGCCGGGG
>NZ_JBSGUP010001027.1:0-1807 GCF_053607985.1 Streptomyces sp. NPDC055078 | reverse complement strand
CCGGGCCCTCCCGTATCCGCTTCCCGGTTCAGCCGAGGAAGTCCATCAGCTCCTCGATGTCCATCGGGAACGGCTCCACCCGGCGGCCGGCCGGGGGCTCGACACCGTGCAGATGCCGGACGAGGTAGTCCCACTTCCGGCGCGTCACATAGTGGCGCCGGCCGAGGAAACTGTGCTCCACGCCCGGCACGATCAGCAGATCGAAGTCCTTGTCCGCCTCGATCAGCGCGTCGACCAGACGGGTCGTCAGATACGGCAGGACATTGTCGTCCAGCTCACCGTGGATCAGCATCAGCTTGCCTGTGAGTTCAGCGGCCAGTTCCGGGTTGGACGTGGCGCGCCGCGCCTCCTCGCTCTCGTCACTCAGGTACCACTCCAGCCAGCCGCTCAGGTAGAAGCGCATGTCGTGGTTGCCGCACATGGCGACTCCCACCCGGTAGAAGTCGCCGTGCGCCAGGAGGGCGCGGACGGTCGCGAAGCCGCCACCGGACTCGCCGAACACACCGACCCGGCCGGTGTCGATCCACGGGTACCGGGTGGCGAGCTGCCGGATGGCGGCCACATGGTCGTCCAGGGTCCCGGCGCTGCCCAGGTTTCCGTGGGACTCGCTGAGGAACGCCTGGCTGCGTCCGGGCGTACCCCGCCCGTCGAGGGCCACCACGACGAAGCCGAGCGCCGCCAACGCCTCCGGCTGACCGGTGAAACTGCCGGTGAAACCGGCTTCCACCCGGTGGACCTGCGGCCCCGGATAGGGGTTGTCGATGACCGGGTAGCTCCCCGAGGGGTCGAAGCCGTGGGGGCGCCACAGGATGCCGTGGAGGTCGGTGACGCCGTCGGCCGCCTTGACGGTGAACCGCTCCGGAGCGGTCCAGCCCGCTGCCACCAGGGCCGTCGCGTCGGCCCGCTCGACCTCCAGCAGCACCGTGCCCGAGGCGTCCCGGGCGACGGTGACCGGAGGGGTGTCCACCGCGGACGCGCTGTCCAGGAAGAGCGCGCCCGACGGCGATGCGGTCACGTCATGGTGGAGGTCGTCGTCGGTCAGCCGGGTGAATCCGGAGCCGTCGAGACCGGCCCGGCAGAGCTGCTGTGCGTACGGATCGCCTTCGGCCAGGCCCGACGCGGTGAAGAACACCGTGCGCGCCTGCTCGTCCACATGCAGTACGTGGCGGACCAGCCACGGGCCCTCGGTGATCCGGCCGGTGAGGGCGCCGTCGGCGCCGTACAGATACAGATGGCTCCAGCCGTCGCGCTGGGAGAACCAGAGCACCTCACCGGAGCCGAGCACACGGGCGGCGGGCTTCTCCATGATGACCACCGAGGCCTCCACGCGGCTCGCAGAGGACTCCGACACCAGCGTGGCCGTCTCACCGGTGTCCGGGTCCAGCCGGATCATCGACAGCGACTTCAGCCCGCGGGTCGAATGCAGGTAGTGCACGGCCGTCCCGTCCTCCGACCAGCGGACCCGGCTGAGCGCGACCGGGGACAGAAAGTCGATGTGCCACGGCTCCGCCCGCTGGTGGACGGCTGTGCGTCCGGCGACGTCCAGGACCACGAAGGCCAGGGTGGCGCTCTCCTCGTCGTCGGGCATCGCGTAGCGCAGGCGCCGCTCCTCCGGCCGGCCGCCGCCGCGCGGTGCGGCCTCGACCAACACCTGCTCGGGCAGCATGCGCTGGTCGATGCGGTGGGTGAGCAGCCGGGTGGAGTCCGGGGACCACAGCGCCATCGGGGGCAGCGCCAGGCCGAGGTTCCGCAGCATGACCTGGGAGAGCGCCACATCGAGGTTGGAGCCGTAGTCGTGGTACTCCTC
>NZ_JBSGUP010001026.1:0-1812 GCF_053607985.1 Streptomyces sp. NPDC055078 | reverse complement strand
GCCCGGGTGGTTCTCGATCAGATGGCTATCCAGAACGCTTCCATCCAGCGGTTCTCGCCGATGCTTCCGATCCACTGGTCGTACGACCACTGGCCCGTGCCCTTCCAGCCCACGTTCTGGACGTGGGCGGCGGCCTTCATGGACTCGTTGGTGCTCCGCAGGCGCAGCGCCTGGATCGGCTGACCGGCGCCGTGCGCGAACTCGTAGCTGTTGCCGGGCGCTATGTGGCGTTCGGGTCCGGTGCCGGTTCCCGCCCAGTGCGCCTGCACGTTGAAGTTCATGGCGCCGGTCGTCCCGACGTAGAACTTGATCCTGTCGATCGGTTTGTTCTCGCCCACGGCCCCGGTGTAGCCCGGGGCGCCGTCCGTGCAGAGCGTGGCCGACCACCCCTTGTTCCGCACATGCGCCTGGTAGCACACGGCCCGGCCCTCAGCCGCCTCGCTTCGCTGCGCGCCCGCCGCGTTCACCTTCCGTATCTGCTCCGGGGTCAGCTTGGCCACCTTGACCACTTCCCGCGTCGCAGATGCGGGCGCGTCGGCTGCCTGCGCTGCCGGAGACATCCCGAAGAGCGTCAGGGCAGCAAGGGACGGAACGGCAAATATTAAGCGAATGCGCATGATTTTACTCCAATGCTTGAAGTGGTGATTCTGTGGGTGTGGTTCACCTGTCGCTGAGTTCCCCAGGTCCACACGGGAAACGGACAGGTTCCCCGCCGCTCGCGAGGCCCGGAGCCCCGCACCGGCCAGGAGTTCAGGGCATCGGACAAGGTCTCCCGGCTACTTCGGGTCGCGGCTGAACTGCGCTGTCGACCAGCGGTAGCCGAGCGCGGTCAGGCCGACGCACCAGGCGATCGCGATCCAGCCGTTGCTGCCGATTCCGGTGCCGAGGAGGAGACCGCGGAGGGTCTCGATGGCGGGGGTGAAGGGCTGGTACTCGGCGATCGGCCGGAACCAGCCGGGCATCGTGCCGGCCGGGATGAACGCGCTGGAGATGAGCGGCAGAAGGATCAGCGGCATGGCCATATTGCCGGCCGCCTCGGGGTTTGGGCTGGCCGCGCCCATCCCGACCGCGATCCAGGTGAGTGCCAGGGCGAACAGCGTGATCAGCCCGAACGCCGCGATCCACTCCAGGGCCGTGGCGTCGGTGGACCGGAAGCCCATCGCCACCCCGACTGCGCCGACGAGGACCACGCTCATCACACACTGCAGCACGCCGCCGACGACATGCCCGACGAGCAGAGAGCCCCGGTAGATCGCCATCGTACGGAAGCGGGCGGTGAGGCCCTGGGTCATGTCCACGCAGACGGACACCGCGGCCCCGATCACGGTGCTGCCGACGGTCATCAGCAGCAGGCCGGGGACGATATAGGCGATGTAGTCGGAGCGGTTCGCGCCGCCGCCGCCGATGCCGGCGCTCATCACGTCGCCGAAGATATAGACGAAGAGCAGCAGCATCATGATCGGTGTGAGCAGCAGGTTCAGGGTCCCGGACGGGTAGCGCCATGCGTGCAGGAGGTTGCGGCGCAGCATCGTGTTCGAGTCGCGTACGGCGAGGGTGAGGGAGTTCATCGGACGGTCTCCTTGGCCTGGTTGGCCTGGTTGGGGGCGGTGGCCGGGCCGGTCAGGGCGAAGAACACGTCGTCGAGGTCGGGGGTGTGGACGGTGAGTTCGTCGGCTTCGATGCCGGCGGCGTCGAGCCAGTCGAGGATGGAGCGCATTTCGCGCTGGCTGCCGTCGCTGGGGAGTTGGAGGGACAGGGCCTCGTCGTTCCGGGTGACTTCGCGCAGGGTGTCGGCGGCGGACTGGTACGCGA
>NZ_JBSGUP010001025.1:0-1824 GCF_053607985.1 Streptomyces sp. NPDC055078 | reverse complement strand
CTCCTCGCCAACCGGCGGAACGGTCACGGTGGCGTTCGACCGGCTCGGACGGCAGATCTCCTACACCGACGCGGACGGCGGCGTCACACGGACCGAGTACGACCTGCTGAACCGTCCCGTCAAGATCACCGACAACAGTCCCTCCACCGTCACCTACGCCTACGACCAGACCGCCGAGCCCCGCGGTCTGCCGACGGGCACCACCGATTCCGTCGCCGGAACCTTCAGCACGACCTACGACGCCGACGGCGGCGTGAGCGGGGAAGGGCTGCCCGGCGGGTACTCCCTGCGGCAGATCACCGACCCCGCGGGCCAGGTGAGCGCCCGGACGTACACCCGCGACAGTGACGCGGCCGTGGTCTACTCCGACAGCGTCACCCGGTCCGCCCGAGGGCAGGTGACCAAGGCCGCCGGCTGGTCGGACCAGTCCTACCGGTACGACCGGGCCGGCCGCATCGTATCGGTCGACGACACCCACGACACGGTCTGCACCCGGCGCTCCTACGCCCTCGATGCCCGCTCCAACCGCACCTCCGTCACCTCCGCCGCCGGCACCCCCGGCGCTGACTGCTCCGCCACGGGAGGAACCACGGCGAACCACACCTACGACAGCGCCGACCGGCTCGTGGACTCCGGCTACTCCTACGACGCCTTCGGCCGCACGACCGCCCTGCCCGGCAGTACGAACAGCTACTACGCCAACGACCGCGCCCATCGGCTGACCGCCGGCGGCAAGCGGCAGACCTTCCAGCTCGACTCCGCCATGCGCGCCCGCTCCTGGACGGTGGAGACCGGTGGCGGCAGCACCTGGACCCAGACAGCGTCCAAGGTCAACCACTACTCCTGCGCCTGTGACAGCCCCCGGTGGATCGTCGAGGACACCACTGCCGGAACCCTGACCCGCATGGTCGACTCGGCAGCCAGCCAACTGTCCGCGACAACGAGCAGGACCGGCGACACCGTACTCCAGCTCACGAACATCCACGGCGATGTCGCTCTCCAGCTCCCCCTCGACCCCGCCACGGCCCCCGTCGCGCTGGACGCGGACGAATTCGGCGTCCCCCGGGCAGGTCAGCCGGCCTCCCGGTACGGCTGGATGGGCGCCCACCAGCGTTCCACCGAGACGGTCTCCGGGCTGACCCTCATGGGCATCCGGCTCTACCACCCGGCCGGCGGACGGTTCCTCCAGCAGGATCCGATTCCGTCCACGACGACAGGCGCCTACGACTACGCGGGCCAGGACCCACGGAACGGATCGGACATCTCAGGGGCCTACCGCCAAGCCAAGGTCTCCTGGGGCTGGACCTCCGTCACGATCAAGTTCAACAAGAGGGGTACCAGCGACGTGGCGGCGGGCATGTGGGTCGCCATCGGCGCGGCGTTCTTCATTCCCGGGTACGGAACCGCGATCGCCTTCGCTCTGACGGTAAGTTGGTTCATCATCGACCGGATGGCCAATCGCGGCTACTGCGTCGCGGCGACCAAACGGTACTTCCGCAGCGGCGTGAAAGTCTGGTTCTACAAGAAGGGCTTCTGCAAGTGACCGCATTACTCGCCCTGCTGATCGGCGCCCTGGCCGCCGGGCTGGTGACGATCGTCGTCGCCGTGGGCCCCGGAGCCCCCCGCCACGACGCGGTACGCGGACTCGCGGCCTTCGCGGTCCTCGTCCCCGCCCTGTGGATGTGGGCCAGGAGCACCGGCCAGTTCCCGGCGACCTTCGGAGCGTTCGCCTTCACACAGGCCGGCCTGTTGCAGGGGCGCGTACCCGAACGCCTGCGGGCACGCCGCCGGACCGGGTGAGGCGGCACTGACGCACTCATGCGC
>NZ_JBSGUP010001024.1:0-1832 GCF_053607985.1 Streptomyces sp. NPDC055078 | reverse complement strand
CCCTGCGGGTCGCCCGGCGGCGGCCACGGCCGCGCAGCGCGGCGGCCTCCGCCTCGGCGGCGCTGCTGTACAGCTCCTCGTCCGGTACGAACGCGGGCTCGGCGAGCGCGACGGGCGCCGCCGCCTCGGCGGCGACCTCCGCCTCGGTCTCCTCGGAGACCCCGGCGGCCGTCTCGTGCTCGTGCGGCTGCTCGGGGCCGCCACGGCCGCGCTTCTTCGAGCGCTTGCCGCCGCCACCGCCGCCGACCGAGGTCGGCTGCTCCATATGGACGATGACGCCGCGTCCGTTGCAGTGGACACAGGTCTCGGAGAAGGATTCCAGAAGCCCCTGGCCCACCCGCTTACGGGTCATCTGGACCAGGCCCAGCGAGGTGACCTCGGCGACCTGGTGCTTCGTACGGTCGCGTCCCAGGCACTCCAGCAGCCGCCGCATGACCAGATCGCGGTTGGATTCGAGGACCATGTCGATGAAGTCGACGACGACGATGCCGCCGAGGTCGCGCAGCCGCAGCTGACGCACGATCTCCTCGGCCGCCTCCAGGTTGTTCCTGGTGACGGTCTCCTCCAGATTGCCGCCCTGGCCCGTGAACTTGCCGGTGTTGACATCGATCACGACCATGGCCTCGGTCTTGTCGATCACCAGCGAACCGCCGGACGGCAGCCAGACCTTGCGGTCCAGCGCCTTCATCAGCTGCTCGTCGATCCGGTGGCTCGCGAAGACATCGACCTCGCTGGTCCACCGCTGGAGGCGGTCGGCCAGATCCGGCGCGACATGCGCGACATAGCCGTGGATGGTCTCCCAGGCTTCGTCGCCGCTGACGACGACCTTCGTGAAGTCCTCGTTGAAGATGTCGCGGACGACGCGGACGGTCATATCGGGCTCGCCGTAGAGCAGCGCGGGGGCGTTGGAGCCGGTGCCGCCCTTCGACTTCTTGCGGATGTCGTCCCACTGCGCCTGGAGCCGCTCGACATCGCGGCGCAGCTCGTCCTCGCTGGCGCCCTCGGCGGCGGTGCGGACGATCACACCCGCGTCCTCGGGGACGATCTTCTTGAGGATGGTCTTCAGCCGGGCGCGCTCGGTGTCGGGCAGCTTGCGGCTGATACCGGTCATCGAGCCCTCGGGCACGTACACCAGATAGCGGCCGGGCAGCGACACCTGGCTGGTCAGCCGGGCGCCCTTGTGGCCGATCGGGTCCTTGGTGACCTGGACCAGCACGGACTGGCCGGACTTGAGCGCGGCCTCGATCCGGCGCGGGCCGTTCGCCATGCCCAGCGCCTCGAAGTTGACCTCACCGGCGTACAGAACGGCGTTGCGTCCCTTGCCGATGTCGACGAAGGCGGCCTCCATGGACGGCAGGACGTTCTGCACCTTGCCGAGGTAGACATTGCCGACGTACGACGTCGCCTGCTCCTTGTTGACGTAGTGCTCGACCAGCACATCGTCCTCAAGGACACCGATCTGGGTGCGCTCGCCGCTCTGGCGGACGACCATCACCCGCTCGACGGCCTCCCGGCGGGCCAGGAACTCCGCCTCGGTGATGATCGGCACCCGGCGCCGGCCCTGCTCGCGGCCCTCGCGGCGGCGCTGCTTCTTGGCCTCAAGCCGGGTGGAGCCCTTGATGGACTGCACGGCGTCCTGGAAGTCCGACGCCTCGTCGCCCTTGACGCGGGCGGGCCGTGGTTCGCGGACCTTGACGACCGTACGCTCGGGGTCGCTCACGCCCGGCTCGTCGTCGGCGGCACTCTCACCGCTGCGCCGGCGGCGACGGCGGCGACGGCGGCTGCTGGAGCTGCCGGCGCCCGAGGGCCCGTCATCGGACTCGGCCTCGCCC
>NZ_JBSGUP010001023.1:0-1842 GCF_053607985.1 Streptomyces sp. NPDC055078 | reverse complement strand
ATATGGAGCGACGGGGGAATCGCTCAGGCACTGCGGGGGGTGGCGGTGGTGGTGTCCGGCTCGGCCATCTGGTGGTCGCGCTGGTCCAGGTTCACAAAGATCATTCCGTACCGGATCGCGCAGCGCACCGGCTGCGGTGCGCCGCGCGGGCGCCGCAGACAGCGGTAGGCGCGGACATCCTCGTCCTCCTCGCGTGCCACGACGATCGGCTCCCCGAACAGGGTGACCATCAGCGAGTCACCACGGTGGGGGATCGCCGTGACGAGATCGATGAAGTGCCATCCCGACCGGTAGGCCGTGGCCATCTCACGCCGGAAGGTCCGGTCGTCCGGAGGGACGGTCATGCTTCCGCGCCCTTGGGAGAGCCGGCGGGGGAGCTTGCGGGAGAGAGGTCCCAGGAGGGTTCGCCGGACACGACGCCCGACGACGTGAAGTCAGTCCAGGAAGGCACTCCCGGCCCGGCTCCCGTTGCCCCGGCGAGAAGCGTGCTGTCCCACGAGGGCTCCCCCTGGACCGCCGCCACCGTGCCGACCGGAGCGCCGTCCTGGAAGGACTCACCATGGGAGGCCACCGCGCCTAGCGCGGCTGCCGCCATGGCAAAGGCACAAAGAGCACGTAGCGTCCTAGACATGGGTGATCTCCACCTCATTTGATCATTCCTTCTCCCCCGCGCATAAGACGATGTCTCACTCCGAACGCTTGCACCAGCGACCGCAGGCATCATGTTCCTGTAATGCAGGAACATGAGGGGGTACATATGACGTCTAATGAGGGCGAACCCGGACACCCTCACGGAGACGGCAAGTTGTGCGAGGCGGGAAAAAGCCTATACATCACAGCCCTGCGCACCGGTCGTATCGCCCGGTCAGAAGCAGAGTCCACACCGTGTCTGTTCGACCTCGCCCTGCTCCACCCCGATCCCTACGACGCCCAGTGGCTCCGTCCGGTGTCGCCGACCACCGCCCTGACGCAGCTCATACACCCCATCGAGCGGGAGATCCAGGAACGGCGGCGACGGGCCGTCGCACTCGCCGACGCGCTTGAACCGTTCATGGCCTTCACCGCTCAGAACTCCGCCGTCCCCCAGGGAATCACCGTCCTGGAAGGACTCAACCGCATCAACGCAACGCTCGATCAGGTCACTGCCGACTGCACCCAGGAACTCCTCACCGTCCAGCCCGGCAGCGGACGGCAGCCGCACGCCCTGGAGAAGGCACTCCGCAGGGTGGAACCGCTGATCGAGCGGGGTGTGCGCATGCGCACGCTCTATCAGCACACGGCCCGCCACCACCCCGCCACACTCGCCTATATGGAGAAGGTCGGACCGACCGGGGTGGAGGTGCGCACCCTGGAGGAAATAATCGACCGCCTGATCATCGTCGACCGCAAGGTCGCCTTCATCCCGGCGAGCAGCGACCGGCTCTCCGCGCTGGAGCTGCGGCACAAGGGCATCGTCGAGTATCTGGTCGGCGTCTTCGAGCAGTTCTGGCTGCACGGCCTGCCCTGGGAGGAGCCGGTCAGCTACGGACCGGATCTCGACGGCATCACCGGCGTGCAGCGTTCCATCGCGAAACTGCTGGTGGAAGGGCATGTGGACGAGGCGATCGCCCGCCGTCTCGGGATGAACGTCCGCACCTGCCGGGCCCATATCGCCAAGCTGGGGTCGTCCCTGGGCAGCGGCAGCCGCACTCAGCTCGGCTATCTGATCGCACGGTCGGGGATTCTGGAGCACGAGTCCTGACGCTCAGGCGCGACGGACCCGGCATACGGCGGCTGCGCCGGGACACCCCATCGTCCCCGGCGCACCGCCCGGTCCCCGGGTCCGCCGCCCGGCCCCGGTGC
>NZ_JBSGUP010001022.1:0-1850 GCF_053607985.1 Streptomyces sp. NPDC055078 | reverse complement strand
CCACAAGGATCGTCCCACCGCCCCGCACGCGGTGCACCACAGCCACCGCGTCGTCCTCGGGCAGCAGCAGGTGACCGATATCGGCGTCCGGAGCGACGCGGCGGTACATCGCCTCGCCGAACTCGATGAGGCGCCGCTGCTCCGGCGTCGGCGACAGGGCGTCCTCGGCAGGCCCCGTGTTCTCCTCGCTCATCCCGCTGCCCCGTCCTCGTCGTGGACCGCCGCGAGCGCCGCTGTCAGGTCCGCGTCGCGCATCCCCGGCAGGGCGTACCCCACGGCCTCGTCCCACGGGACGTCGAGGTCGTCCATGTGTACGCGCCACTCGGCATCCGGCAGGGCCCGGCGCAACTCCGTCACGGAATCCAGTACATGGGCGATCACCGGCATCAGACGACCGGGATCGAACGGCATCTTGGTGGATCCGGCGACGATCTCCCGCGGCCCGGTCGCGCGCCGGTCGTACACATACAGGCTCTCCTCGTCGTCGTACGGGAACGACGCCGTGTGCGCGGCGACGACGCGCGCGACGCGGGCCGACTCCGTCTCGGTCAGCGGTGCCGCGCGGTGCGCGCTGTAGTACAGAGAGACGCTCATGACGGAAGCGTACGACCGGGGTGTGACAACGCGGGCCGAGCGCTGGGACCGCCCCGCCCGGGACTGACCGAGCGGGGATCAGACCGGCCGCCTCGGTGATCAGGCGGAAGGTCCGACGCAGACCGGCGGCCCCCTGGCGGGCTGACCGCCGGTCTGCATGCCTGGAGCGGTCCCGGATCAGGGCAGGTCGTCTCCCGCGCCCGCTGCCGGGCCTGAGCAGTCGCCCATCGGTGGCGCCATGCGCCAGGCGCCGGGCATCTGCTGAACGTCAGCCTCCCGTACAGGTCCGCGAGGGACCCTGGTCGTCTGCTGGATGGTCGAGGAGATAGGGGGCCACGAATCCCCGGTAGTCGTCCCTGCGGTCGGACGGCAGGTCCCTCCAGCCGGTGATCCGGCCACGGCATCGTGACGTACCGCAGCGGCACCGGGCGGGGAAGTGCTCGATGGTGTAGTTGCGCATCGCGTAGTCGAAGGTGATCTCCTGGCCGGTCGCGATGGGGAAGCGGGCGAACAGATCGTGGGCCCCGGACGCGTTGAGGCCGATGCCGCATCGCGGGTCGCAGGAGTGGTTCACCCTCGGCACCAGACCGCCGTGGCGGACGAAGCGGGTCCGGCTGATCTGGGACGCATGGGAATCGTTGCCGCCCAGCTCGCTCTCGATCACCCCGGCCAGCACCAGTTCCCCTGCCCGGAACGGCCGGGTGGCGAAGACCCCGGCGCCTTTGCCCGCGGCTTCCCGCAACTCGGCCCCCGAGTCCCGGACCGCCGCCCCGGTCACGGTCGGCGGCGGGACAGCAGCGTACTCACGCTTCATCAAAAGCCCTTCGATGGGTCGGGCGGAACACTTCGCGGGGCCGCGGCGGCAGATCGCGCCGGCGGGCGGTATGGCTCCGTCAGGGAGCAGGCTCCACACAACACCACTGGTCGCCCGGGCACCAGACCTGTACCGGTCTGATCGGCCCAAACCGCCCGGGCCGGTAAATTTCTCGCGGTGTCGACGGCGGGGGCATGGCTCAAGGGCCTGTCCGACGGATCCTGCTGGGCGCGCGTGCGCTGGTGCCGCGCTCCTCCTGGGCCCGGTCGGCCCGGTGGGGGTGCCCCGGGTGGGCGGGCCCAGGGGGCGGACCTCCACGCCGCGCTGTCGTCGGTCGCCGATGGTCCCCCTGCCCTGGGGGCGTGGGAGGTGCCCCAGAGCGCGCCCGGGTACCCCCCGCCCGGTGCCCTGCGGGCATGGGAGGCCCCTCCGCGTGGGCTCT
>NZ_JBSGUP010001021.1:0-1862 GCF_053607985.1 Streptomyces sp. NPDC055078 | reverse complement strand
GACCACGTCCCACGCTCCGGCCCCGCCACCCGACAGGCCCCGCCACCCACCGGGCCCCGCCCGCTGAACAGGCCCCGCCCGGGCGACGGCCCCTGTCCCGCCTACGGTCCCGGCGGCCTCGCCGCGCCGGGCCGACGCGGGCGGGGCGGTGGTTCGAGCCGGGCCGGCCGCCGAATCAGCGGCGGAATCCGCCCTCCGAGTCGATGACCTGACCGGTGATCCACTCCGCTTCGTCCGTCGCCAGCCAGGCGATGAGGCGAGCCGGGTCGTCCGGCATGCCCCAGCGTCCCGCCGGGAATCTGTCGGCGATCGCCTGGTAGTCGTCGCCCTCCATGTAATCCGTGTCCACCGGGCCGGGGTTGACGGTGTTGATGGTCACCGCGAGATCGGCCAGCGTGGTGGCGAGCGAGCGGGTCACCGAGGCGAGCGCGCCCTTGGCCAGTCCGTACGCGAGTTCATGCGCCATGCCGCCCGCGATGTCCTGACCGGATGTCATCATCATGACCCGGCCGCCGGGAGTACGCGGCGGAAGGCCGGACCGCAGCCGGGCGTACGCCTGGATCAGCAGCAGTACGGAGCGGGCGTCGATCGCCCAGTGGGCGTCGAGGATGTCCGCGTCGATCTCGTCCAGGGTGCCGTCATGGCCGCTGAGGGCATGGTTGGCGACGAGGATGTCGACCGGGCCGCCGAACGCTTCGGCGGCGGTGGCGATCAGCCGGGCCGGGGCCGCCGGATCCGACAGATCTCCGGGACCGTGGTGCACGCGTGCGCCGGGGTCGGCCAGCGCCGCGCGCACCCCGTCCGCCACGGCCTCCGCGCCGCCGGGTTCGGCGCCCCACGGCTTCTCCGCGTCGTGCGGGACATGGTGGTGGAGGTAGAGACTCGCGCCGTACGCGGCCAGCCTGCGGGCGACCGCGTATCCGATGCCGCCGCGCCGGCTCGCACCGGTCACCAGCGCGGTACGGCCGCGCAGCGGGAGGGGGTCACGGCGCAGGGACGCTGCTTCGGGGTGGGGAAACCTGGGCATGGGAGCCCATCGTGGTCGATCTTGTCCTCGGTGTCATACGGATTTCGGCCACGCGGGGGCCGCCGGGGCGAAGGCCCAGGTCATGGCCCTCAGGACCCGCGAGCCGCGCTCGCCCCGGCGGGGCCCGGCAGCGGACGGGCGGCAGACCAGCGGGGCCCGCTGGCGAACCGGCGGGACCCGGCGGCGAACCGGCGGCGGACCGGCGGCGGACCCGCTCGCCGCCGCCGAAGCTCCGCACCGGAGCGGGGCGCGCGCCGTCAGCCGCCGAGCGCGGCGGTGTGGAGGCGGACGACGGAGCCGTGGCGCTCCTTGACCACTTCGAGCTGGGTGGGGATACGGCGGCGCAGATCGGCGACATGGCTGACGATGCCGACGCTGCGGTCCCGCTCGCGCAGGGAGTCGAGTACGTCGATGACCTCGTCCAGGGTCTGTTCGTCCAGGCTGCCGAAGCCCTCGTCGATGAAGAGAGTGTCCAGACGTACCCCTCCGGCCTCGTCGGTGACGACGTCGGCGAGTCCCAGCGCGAGGGCGAGGCTGGCGAAGAAGGTCTCACCGCCGGAGAGCGTCGCCGTGTCGCGTTCGCTGCCGGTCCAGGCGTCGACGACATGGAGCCCGAGCCCGGAGCGCTTGCCGCCGGAGCGGGCGTCGGAGTGCACCAGCGTGTAGCGCCCGGATGACATGCGCTTCAGCCGTACGGATGCCGCCGCCGCGACCTGTTCGAGGCGGGCGGCGAGGACGTACGCCTCCAGGCGCATCCTGCGTTCGTTCTCGGCGGAGGTGCCCGCGGTGAGACCGGCGAGCCGCGCCACGCGCTCGTACTCCTCGCGCAGCGGCC
>NZ_JBSGUP010001020.1:0-1869 GCF_053607985.1 Streptomyces sp. NPDC055078 | reverse complement strand
CGCCACCCCTAGCGGGGTGGCGTCCCGGTGTGAGGTGATCAGGCGGCGCGCTGAGCGCGTCGGCGGGCGACGTAGGCGGCGGGGGCGTCGGCGGGGATGCGCCGGAGTCCGCCGATGGGGATGGACTCCAGCTCTCCGGTACGGATGAGCCGGTAGCAGGTGGTTCGGCCGATGCGGAGTCGGCGGGCGGCCTCTTCGACGGTGAGCAGTACGAGGGTGGGGTCGATGGCATCGGCAAGCAGGACCGTGGCCATGAACGCTCTCTCCATTCGTGATCCGGCGGGGAGGCGGTAGGCCCCCCTGTCAGGTCCGCTACATCCGTCACGGTTGCTACGTAGCAGGTCAGAGCCTGTTTGTGGTGTAGCGGTGGGGTGGGGTGTAGCGGATGGGTCCGCTACAGGAGACCGGGCCTGTAGCGGTTGAGGGGTGGTGTAGCGGGGGCGTAGCGGTTGTGGTGCGTCACATCCGCTACGCCGTTTCCGCTGGTCAGGTGGCGTCTATTCGGTGCCGGGGATGGGTGTAGCGGATGCTGGCTTGGTGGGTGCGGGGCAGTACCGCTTCCACGCGTCGTGGAGGTCGGTGGCGTAGTAGCCCTTGGCCACTCCGGCGGCGGTGCGGATGTTGCGGGCCTTGATGGTGTCGTTCTCGGCGGTGACGTACTCCCCAAGCCGTTTCGCCAGTTGGCGGGAGTCGATGGGCTTGCCGCTCATGTCGGCCCAGGGCGCTTCGTCCATGGCGCAGAGCGCGGCGAGGATCTGCGCGGTGGGCATACGGTCCGCCCCGTTGAACACGTCCCGCAGATCGGACAGGAGCCGGATGCCGAGGGATGCCTTGTCTCCTGCCGTTGCGGCGGCCACCAGGTCGACGCACGCCGCGCGGGCCCGGTCGGGCCATGTCCCGCCCGCAGCGTCTGCGATGGCGAGCAGCGGTTCCCAGACGTCCGCCGGGCGGTCGCTGATGCCCTCGGGCATCTGGGGCCACGCGCCCGTGATGCGGTCGCGGACGGTGTCGGCCCATGCGGCGAGGCGGTCCCTCAGCGCGTGCCCTTCCGGCTCGTGGAGTCGGCTGCGGAACGCGTCCACGTGCTCGTTGGGTGCGCGGCGGCGCATGCGGATGATGACCGAGCGGGTCAGGATCGTGTCCGGGAGCCAGCCCAGTCCCGCGACCGCGACGGCCGCGTAGGACGGGAACGCCTGAACGGTCTGCTGTCCTCCGTCGCCGACGCACCGGTAGGACACCCCGGTACGGCGGTGTCCGGCGTTCAGCAGCCCGCGCAGTTCCTCGTTGTCCTTGGCCTTGGGCCCGAACACGGTATCGATCTCATCGAAGAGGATCGTCGGCCGTCCGGAGTTCAGCCCGGACACGGCCCGGAACAAGGCGGCCGGAGACGCGTTGACGGCCACCATGGGGTGAGGAACGAGGGTCCCGCAGATCTCCAGCCCCCGCGTCTTGCCCGACCCCGGTTCCGGGGACAGGAACGCCAGTCGCGGCGTGGACTCAAAGGCATCGAGCAGATGCGTGTGCGCGTTCCACAGCACCACCGCGACATACGCCGCTTCGGTGGGGAAGACGTTGAACCTGCGGTGAAACGCCTCGATGTCACCGAGCAGGGCGGCCCCGTCGATACGTGCCGGCGGATTGGTCGTGTCGGCAGTCATGCGGCTGACCTTTCGTCGGTGGTGCGGAGCGTGCAGGTGTCGCGGTGGGCTTCGTGGTCGGTGATCAGGGCGAGCACCTTGGCGTGGCCGGTGGCGCTGGTGTTCCTGCCGCAGGCGCATGCCGAGGTGGCGGTGGGGGTGCCGCGCCGGGGGGTGGTGATGGTCAGCCACGCGACCGCGTACCGGCCGTCCCGGGGGTGCGGGTCAGGGC
>NZ_JBSGUP010001019.1:0-1870 GCF_053607985.1 Streptomyces sp. NPDC055078 | reverse complement strand
CCTCGCTCCCCGACCCCGACGAAAGGCCATCCGGTGCCCATCGACTGGACCCTGATCGCTCCCGAGGCCGGTCTCGGCCCCCACCGGCTGGCCGGACGGCTCCAAGGGCTGATCGAGGAGGGGCGGCTGGCTCCGGGCGAGCGCATCCCGGCCGAGCGGGATCTGGCCGAGGAGCTGCGGATCTCGCGCGCTTCCGTACGGGAGGCGCTGCGCGAGCTGGAGCTGCGCGGTCTGGTGGACCGCAGGCCCGGCCGGGGCACCATCGTCACCGGAGCGACCCGGCCCGATCTCCATCCGCGCCAGCTCGGGGACATGACCGATGCCGCGCGGCTGGTCCACGAGGTGATGGATCTGCGCTCCGCCGTCGAGCCGCCGGTCGCGGCGCGGGCGGCCGTACGCGCCACCGAGAGCGATCTCCAGCAGCTCGCCGAGCTGCTGTCCCGGGCCGACAAGGAGCGCGACCGGGGGAATCTGGCCGCCCTCATCGAGCTGGACGGCGCGTTCCATGTCGCCGTCGCCCGGGCGGCCCACAACCCCATGCTCACCCGGCTCCTCGAAGCCACCAATGAGTGGGTCGGCCCCTCGCGCGACCCCGCCTACCAGAGCGCCGAACGCCTGGCCGCGTCCTTGCGGGCGCACCGCCGTATCCTCGCGGCTCTCATCGGCCATGACAGCGACGCCGCGGCGCAGGCCATGGCGGATCACCTCAGCGAGGTCCAGGGCATGATCATCGACACGCTCGACCGGGGGCTGCACGACCCGCTCACCCCTTCCTGACCGCACGCCACCACACACGCCACCCGCCCAGCCCCGACCGCACGCCACCGCACAGGCCGCCCGCCCGCGTGGCCGCCCGACACCCCCGCCGCCCGCCGCCGCACCGAGGAAAGCACTTCACCATGCCCCAGCCCCTGTCCCCGCCCGCCCCCACCCGGTCGTACGGTCTGGCCACTCCCCATGCCCTGGCGACCGGCGCGGGTGACGCCGTCCGGCGTGACGGCGGCAACGCCGTCGACGCGGCGCTCGCCGCGGCCATCGCGCTGACCGTCGTCTATCCGCACCAGTGCGGGGTGGGCGGCGACCTCATCGCGCTCGTCGCCCTGCCCGACGGGGAGGTGATCGCGGTCAACGGAAGCGGTGCCGCGCCGCTCGCCGCCGATCCCGACGCCCTGCCCGGCCCGCTGATGCCGGTCACCGGCCCGCACTCGGTGACCGTCCCCGGAGCCGTCGCGGGCTGGGCCACCCTGTCCGAGCTGGCCGGACGGCTGCCCTGGCGGCAGCTGTTCACCCAGGCGATCGGCTTCGCCCGCGACGGTGTGCCCACCGCGCCCGGGGTGGCGACCGCGCTGCGGCAGGAGGCGGACGGACTGCTGTCCGACGACGGCATGCGCGCCGTGTTCTTCCCCGGTGGGGAGCCGCCGGCCGCCGGGGCGCCGCTGCGGCAGCCCGCCCTGGCCCGGTCGCTGGCCCTGCTGGCGTCGGACGGGCCGAAGGCGTTCTACGAGGGTCCGCTCGGAGCCGCCGTGGTCGCCCGGCTGCGGGAACTGGGGTCACCGATCACCACGGACGACCTCGCCCGGCACACCACCGAGACCACCGCGCCGCTGTCCGCCGTCTTCCGCGGCGAGGAGTACCTCACCGCTCCCCCGAACTCGCAGGGCATGCATCTGCTCCAGGCCCTCGGTCTGATCGAGCGGCTGCCGTCCGGCGCGGAGCTGCTGGGTGCCGACGCCCAGCTGACGGCACGGGTCTTCGACGCGGTCACCGCGGACCGCGAGGAGCATCTCGCCGACCCCCGCCGGGCCCCGGTGCCGGTCGCCGAACTCCTCGGCGGCGCACATCTCGATGCCCTCGCCGCCGCGATCACCGG
>NZ_JBSGUP010001018.1:0-1874 GCF_053607985.1 Streptomyces sp. NPDC055078 | reverse complement strand
GTCCAGGGCGGTGACGGTGGCGTCGGGCTGCGGCGCGCAGCCCGCTTCGGCGCGGGCCGCGGCGATGAGCTGGGCGGTGCGCGTGGCGGTGCCGCTGGGGGCGTCGGCCTTGTTCGGGTGGTGCAGCTCGACGACTTCGGCGGATTCGAAGTAGCGGGCCGCCTGCTGGGCGAACCTCATGGTGAGGACCGCGCCGATGGAGAAGTTCGGGGCGATGAGCACCCCGGTCTCCGGGGAGGCGGCCAGCGAAGCGGTGAGCCGGGCGAGTCGGTCGTCGGTCCAGCCGGTGGTGCCGACGGCCGCGTGGATGCCGTGGCGTACACAGAAGTCGAGGTTGTCCAGCACGGACGCCGGAGTGGTCAGCTCGACCACGACCTCGGCACGGTGTTCGACCAGGGAGTCCAGTCTGTCGTCCCGGTCGAGGGCGGCGACCAGTTCCATGTCGTCGGCGGCCTCGACGGCCCGTACGGCCTCGGAGCCGATCCGGCCCCGGGCGCCGAGTACTGCCACGCGCAGCTTGCTCATTCTCTGATCCCTTGTGTGACCTGTGCGTTCTTGGGTGCGAAGCTCAGGAGACCGACTCGTGCAGACGGTCCGCCTGGCGGTCCTTGAGCGGGCCGATCACCGCGAGCGAGGGGCGGTGCCCGAGGACGCCGGCGGCGACCTCGCGGACCTCGTCGGGGGTGACGGCCGCTATCCGGGCGAGCATGTCGTCGACGGACATCTGCGCTCCCCAGCACAGTTCGCTCTTGCCGATACGGTTCATCAGCGCGCCGGTGTCCTCCAGGCCGAGCACGGTGGAGCCGGAGAGCTGGCCGACGGCGCGGCCGATCTCGTCGTCGGAGAGTCCGTCCGTGGCGACCCGGTCCAGTTCGTCGCGGCAGATCTTCAGGACGTCGTGGACCTGGCTGGGGCGGCAGCCCGCGTAGACGCCGAAGAGTCCGCAGTCGGCGAAGCCCGAGGTGTAGGAGTAGACGCTGTAGGCGAGGCCGCGCTTCTCCCGTACCTCCTGGAAGAGGCGGGAGGACATACCGCCGCCGAGTGCGGTGTTCAGTACGCCCAGGGCCCAGCGGCGGTCGTCGGTGCGGGCGAGGCCGGGCATGCCGAGGACCACATGGGCCTGCTCGGTCCTGCGGTCGAGGAGTTCGACCCGGCCCGCGGTGCGTACGGCGCGGGTGCCGTCGCGGGGGGCGAGCGGGACCGCGTCCGTACGGGTGAGGGCGCCGGCCCGCTCGAAGGCGCGGCGGACCTGGCGTACGACGGTGGCGTGGTCGATGTTGCCCGCGGCGGCGACGACCAGATGGGTGGGGTCGTAGTGCTTCTGGTAGAAGCGGCGGACCCGTTCGGCGGTCATGGCGTTCACGGTGTCGACGGTGCCGAGGACCGGGCGGCCGAGGGGGGTGTCGCCGAGCATGGTGTGCGCGAAGAGGTCGTGCACACAGTCGCCCGGGTCGTCCTCGGTCATGGCGATCTCTTCGAGGATGACGCCGCGCTCGGCGTCCACGTCCTCCTGGTGGATCAGCGAGCCGGTGAGCATGTCGCAGACGACGTCGATGGCGAGCGGCAGATCGGTGTCGAGCACCCGGGCGTAGTAGCAGGTGTACTCCTTCGCCGTGAAGGCGTTCATCTCACCGCCGACCGCGTCGATCGCCGAGGAGATGTCGAGGGCGGAGCGGCGTTCGGTGCCCTTGAAGAGGAGGTGCTCCAGATAGTGCGTGGCGCCGTTCAGGGACGGCGTCTCGTCACGGGAGCCGACATGGGCCCAGATGCCGAAGGTGGCGGAGCGTACGGACGGCAGGGTCTCGGTGACGACGCGCAGTCCGCCCGGGAGGGTGGTGCGGCGGACCGTTCCGATGCCGTTCTCGCCCTTGAGG
>NZ_JBSGUP010001017.1:0-1878 GCF_053607985.1 Streptomyces sp. NPDC055078 | reverse complement strand
GAGGGCGGACAGGCCCATGGAGACGCCGATCGCCTTGTTGGACTGGCCCTCCGCGACGAGCCGGAGCACCTCCACCTCGCGGCCGGACAGCTCCCGGTAGCCACCCGGGTGGCTCGGAGCACCCGGGGGACGGCGGTGGCCGAGACGGGCTGCCGCGGCGCCGATGGGGGCGGCGCCGGGGCGGGTCGGGTGCCCGATGTTCGTGCGGGTACCGGTGACGACATAGCCCTTGACCCCGCCCGCGAGGGCGTTGCGTACGGCACCGATGTCATCGGCGGCGGACAGGGCGAGGCCGTTGGGCCAGCCGGCGGCCCGGGTCTCGGACAGCAGGGTCAGCCCGGAACCGTCGGGCAGATGGACGTCGGCAACGCAGATGTCGCGCGGGTTGCCGACGCGGGGACGCGCCTCCGCGATGGACGACGCCTCGATCACATCACGCACTCCGAGAGCCCACAGATGGCGGGTGACGGTGGAGCGGACGCGCGGGTCGGCCACGACGACCATGGCCGTCGGCTTGTTCGGGCGGTAGGCGACCAGGCTTGCGGGCTGCTCGAGAAGAACGGACACCAGGCCTCCTGGAGAAGGTGCGGGACGGGCCGGCTCGGGGGTGAAGCCGGGGCGAACCGTGCAGTTAGGGTCACTGACCTCTTCGGCAGCAAACCCGGCGGCCTTTAGAGAATGATCACGATTCAGTGAGTAACAATTGGTGCAATTCGGACGGGTGATCGATCATCCTACGAATGAGCTGACGAGTTGTTACCGATAGGGGCCCACAGTCTTCCGCTTCCGGAGGGCCCTCCGCGTCAACCGGATGTCACCGATGCTGCGGTCCGCGCCGCTGCGGAAGCGTCACCACACCCGTCCCCGCGTCCGCCGGACCGGCCGGTGACGGGGGCAGCCCCGCGATCTGACAGAGCAGATCGCACCAGGCCGCGAGGTGTGCGGCCGAGTCGGGGACCCCCCCGAGACCCTCCCTCGGCGTCCAGGACGCCCGGATCTCGATCTGGGTCGCGGGACGCCGCTGCGAAAGTCCACCGAAATAGTGAGACCCCGCACGGGTGACAGTCCCGCTCGGCTCCCCGTACGAGAGCCCGCGCGCCGCCAGCGCCCCCGTCAGCCACGACCAGGACACCTCCGGCAGCAGCGGATCGGACGCCATCTCCGGCTCCAGCTCCGCCCGCACCAGGGTCACCAGCCGGAAGGTGCCCTGCCAGGCGTCGTGACCGGCCGGATCGTGCAGCAGCACCAGCCGCCCGTCCGCGAGATCCTCCTCGCCGTCGACCACGGCCGCCTCCAGGGCATACGCGTACGGCGCCAGCCGCTGCGGTGGGCGCGCGGCCTCCACCTCGATCTCGGGACGCAGCCGGGCGGCCCGCAACGCCTCGACCGCCAGCCCGAACGCCCGTGGGGCGGCTTTCTCGTCCGTACCGCCCCCACCGTCAGCATCGTCAGCGCCATGAGAATGATCGGAAAATTGTCCCTGAGCCGCAGCCATGCGGGGAAGAGTAGGCGGAACGGGGCCCCGGCGCAGGGAAGGACACCCGACCCGGGGCGGCCACTTCCACCGACCGTGCGAAGATTTGGGTCGTGAGCGTCAACGACCGCCCCTCGGGCCCCCAGCCGAACGCGTATGAATCCGCCTTCCTCAAGGCGTGCAGGCGTGAGCCGGTACCGCACACACCGGTCTGGTTCATGCGGCAGGCGGGCCGCTCACTGCCCGAGTATCTGAAGGTGCGCGAAGGCATCGGGATGCTCGACTCCTGTATGCGGCCCGAACTGGTCACCGAGATCACGCTCCAGCCGGTGCGCCGCCACAAGGTCGACGCGGCGATCTACTTCAGCGACATCGTCGTACCGCTCAAGGCCATCGGCCTCGAC
>NZ_JBSGUP010001016.1:0-1881 GCF_053607985.1 Streptomyces sp. NPDC055078 | reverse complement strand
CGGCGGGGGTACCTCCCACGCCTCTGGGCGTAGGGTGGGGGTACCTCCCACGCCCCCTGGGCGTAGGGTGGGGGTACCTCCCACGCCCCCTGGGCGTAGGGGGACCGTAGGCGACTGACGACAACGCGGCGAGGTGCGGTGCCAGGGGAGATCGGCCTGCTGCCCGAGCCCGTGCGGGGCGGCGACGACCGCCGCCGCTACGGCTACGAAGACATGATCCGGCTGCTGTGGATCCGCAGGATGGCCGGCGCCGGGATCGCCCTGGACGACATCCGTGACGCCTTCGCCGACACGGCTTCCGCCGGTGCCGACCGCGACGACGGCATCGCGAGCATCCTGGAACGGCTGGAGGAAACCCTCGTCGCCCAGGAAGCAGAACTGCGATCACGACATCACACGGGCCCTAGGAGTCGTGCCCGCCCAGCAGCAATCGCAGCATGAGTTCACCGGCTGCTGCCTCGGTGGGACGACCGCGGCGCATCACCGCCATCACCTGTACCGCCTCGTTCGCGGCGGCAACGAGGACACAGGCATCCGTCCGCTCCAGATCCCCCCGCACCTGCACCAGGACGTCGGCGCAGACCTGCCGTACATCGGCCTGGCGTCCGCGGATCCGCGCCCTGTCGTGCCGGGGCAGGGCCCCGCCCTCACGGGCGGCCACCGCGACCATGTCGCCGGCGGCGAACACGGCTGCGCTGTAGGAGCGGGTGACGAGGCGGAGCGCCTCCGGTGCGGAGCGCGCGGCCGCCAGAGCCTGATCGACGGCGGCCTCCGTCCTCGTGACCGTGAGATCGCAGCCGTCGACGAGGATCTCGGCCTTCCTCCGGTACGTTCCGTACACGGTGGTGCCGGAGATGCCGACCGCTTCGCCGATCTGGTCCATGCGTACCCCGTGGTAGCCGTGCCGGCGGAACAGGGGGGCCGCCAGGTCCCTGATCTCCTGGCGCCGCGAACGTGGACGTGCCCAGCCCGGCGCAGCGGGCCGCACTGGTGCGGGTGGGCGGTCGGCCAGAGGGGTGAGGTCCGCCGGGGTCCGGACCAGCGCGAGCAGGGACCGGGTGAACAGGGCCTGCCGGCGCGGTCCGGGCACGGTACGGGTGGACCAGCGGGCAAGCAGCGCGAGCACACCGCTCAGGGCCCGCAGACGTACCTTCGTCTGCGCACGGGTGAGACCGGGGCACGCCTGCCGAACCGCGGCGCTCATGATCTCGGTCACCTGGAGTTCCCGGGCATGCAGTTCGCCCCGCGATGTGGCGGACAGCGACGCCCGCTCTCGGAGATAGGTTCCGATGGCGTCGGGACGGGACAGTGTGAGGGCGACCGCCCCGCGTACCAGGTACCGCAGGCGGGCGTCGGCGTCGTTCACCCGGATACGGGGACGGGGGGTGATGGCGGCGGTGAACTCGGCCAGTGCATCCTCCAGCACCGTCCGCAGCAGGTCGTCCTTGTCGTTGAAGTGCCGGTAGATGGCGCCTGGTGTGACGCCGACTCGTTCGGCGATGTCACTCATGCCCGTGGCAGCGTAGCCGTCCCGGGCGAAGAGTCCGGCGGCGACGCGGGTGATGGTGGCCCGCCGGTCCTTGGGCCGCCTGGCGTGCCCCGGTGCCGTGCCGGCCGGCCCTCCGCGTCCGGTCTCGGTCATGGCGCTCCGCTCCGCGTGGTCGGGGGCCGGTGCCGTGTGCCGTACGCCGGCTCGCGGCCCTGCTCACGTTCCCGGAGCGCAGAGTGTTACGGGAACGCTCAGGTGTCGCCGCGGCGGGCCGCCCACTCTCCTGTCACTTCCAGGAGCAGCGCACCCAGGTCCTCCTGCCGCGGCAGGACGGCGTCCGAAACGCCGGTCAGCACGACCGCCGCGAGGAGGCGGCCGGCCCGGTCCAGGAC
>NZ_JBSGUP010001015.1:0-1883 GCF_053607985.1 Streptomyces sp. NPDC055078 | reverse complement strand
GTGAGCATTCACCGCTCACGGCCGCGGGGCCCGCTGTGCGTCCGGCGTCCGTCCTGCCGTACGGCCGGCCGGGGCGTACTTCGCGGTCGTACGACGTCGGCCGTACGAAGCCGGCCGTACGACGATGCCCTGCGAAGCCGGGCGCCCCTCAGGTCCACCTCCGGATGCGCAGCGGCAGCCCGGAGGCCCCGCTCGCGGGTGTTCTGACCGCCAGGATCTGGTTGACACCGATCTTGTTCCGCTCGAAGGCCAGCGCGGAGGCGGCCATATAGAGCCGCCAGACCCGGGCCCGCCCCGGTGAGCTGTGGTGTACGGCCGTACGCCAGTCGGCCTCCAGATTGGCGACCCAGCGGCGCAGGGTGAGGGCGTAGTGCTCGCGGATCGACTCCACGTCGCGCACCTCGAAGCCCGCTTCCTCCAGGCTCGCCACGGTCCGGCCGAGGGGCAGCAGCTCACCGTCGGGGAAGACGTACCGGTCGATGAACTCGTCCACCTGGTAGGCGGACTCGTCCCGCGCCGGGGGGCGGGCGATCTGATGGTTGAGCAGCCGTCCCCCGGGTTTGAGGAGGGTCAGCAGCCGCTGGGCGTACTGGCCGTAGCGGACCTGGCCGACGTGTTCGGCCATGCCGATGGAGGAGATGGCGTCGTACGGTCCGTCGCTGACGTCCCGGTAGTCCTGGACCCGGATCTCGATGCGGTCGGTGAGTCCGGCCTCGGCGATGCGCTTGCGGGCGAAGGCGGCCTGCTCGCGGGAGAGGGTGACGCCCGTGACATGGGCGCCGTACTCGCTGGCCGCCTGCATGGCCATCGAGCCCCAGCCGCACCCCACGTCGAGGAGCCGGTCGCCAGGCCGCAGCCCGAGCTTGCGGCAGACCAGGTCGAGCTTGGCGCGCTGGGCCTCCTCCAGGGTCGCGCCGTCCTCCCAGTAGGCGCACGAGTACACCATCGACGGGCCGAGGACCTGCTCGTAGAACGCGTTGCCCACGTCGTAGTGGTGGCTGATGGCCTGTCTGTCCCGGCGCTTGGTGTGGGAGGAGCCGCTGCGTCCGCGCACCTCCTCGGCGGGTGGTGGCGGTGGTGGCAGGGGCCCGCCGAGCCGGAGCAGGGTACGGGCGGCGGAGCGCAGCCGGGGGTCGCGCAGGGACAGGCGGGGGGCGTCGGGGTCGCTGGCGTCGCGGCCCCAGAGGAGGCCGGCGAGCCGGTCGAGCGCGGTGTAGAGGTCGCCTTCCACATCGATCTCCCCGGCGACCCAGGCGCGGGCGAGCCCCAGCTCGCCCGGCCGCCAGAGCAGCCGCCGCAGAGCGCGCCGATGCCGTACGACGAGAACGGGCCCGCCCGGTGGGCCCGACTCCGACCCGTCCCAGGCCCGGACGCGCAGCGGGAAGGGGGTACCGAGTACGTCCTCGGCAAAGGTGGTCAACCGCAGTGCGGCATCTGTCATGAAGCACACCTCCGTGGTGTTCGTGCGTGCGTTTCCTGCTATTGGAGAACAAGTCGAGCACTCTGGGTGCTTCCCACTCCGGCGAGAATCGCGCACAGAAAGTGGCTGGAGACCCTCGCACGGCGGTGTCGACGGCAGTGGCCGGCCTGCCGAAAGACGACAGAAAGACGCCAGACAGACGGCACACGGACGGCACACGGACGGCAGACAGACGGTTGATCAACGGCTGGTCGACCGCTGGTCACGGCTGGACTCGGCAGCCGGATACGGCCGGTCACGGCGGGACACGGCGTCAGGACACGGCCGGATACGGCTGGACACGGCGGCTGATACGGGCGGACCGGGCGCGGGAGCAGACCCCCACAGGGCATGAGCCGGGCACCAACCGGGCACGCACCGGGCCCGGGCAGCGCGAAGGGCCGCCCGCACCACGGATGGCGGG
>NZ_JBSGUP010001014.1:0-1895 GCF_053607985.1 Streptomyces sp. NPDC055078 | reverse complement strand
CACCGAGTCGGCACCGGCCCAGCCGGAGCCTGGCGGCCCAGCCGGACACCGGCCCGGCCGAGGGCCAACCCGACCAGGCGCCGGGCCCGGCCGGGGAGCGGCCCGACCAAGCACCCGCTCGACCGGGCTCCGCCCAACCGGCACCGCCGCCAACCACGGAGCGGCTCAATCAGGCACCGGCTCGCCGTATCCGCCGCCCCCGGGTGTCCGTACGACCAGGACATCTCCCGGGCGGACGTCGACCGAGTCGACGCCCGCCAGCGGGGTCACTGTCCCGTCCGCCCGTTCGACGGAATTCTCCCCGAGGGAGCCGGTGCTGCCGCCCGCCATTCCGTACGGTGCGATCCTGCGGTGTCCGGTGAGCAGGGCGACCGTCATGGGTTCCAGGAAGCGGATGCGGCGGACGACTCCGTGGCCGCCGCGCCAGCGTCCCGTACCGCCGCTGCCGTCCCGTACGGAGAACGCGTCCACGCGGACGGGGTAGCGCCACTCCAGGACTTCGGGGTCGGTGAGACGCGAGTTGGTCATATGGGTCTGGACCGCGTCGGCGCCGTCGAAGCCGTCGCCCGCGCCGGAGCCGCTGGCGACCGTCTCGTAGTACTGGACCCGGTCGTTGCCGAAGGTGAGGTTGTTCATGGTGCCGGAGCCCTCGGCCTGGACGCCGAGGGCCGCGTACAGAGCCCCGGTGACGGCCTGGGAGGTCTCCACATTGCCCGCGACGGTCGCCGCCGGGTACCGGGGCGCGAGCATGGAGCCCTCCGGGACGCGTACGTCCAGGGGTTCCAGACAGCCGCTGTTGAGGGGGATGTCCTCGCCGACGAGGGTCCGGAAGACATAGAGGACCGCCGCCATCACCACAGAGGTGGGTGCGTTGGCGTTGCCCGGCTGCTGGGGCGAGGTGCCGGCGAAGTCGAGCACGGCGCCGCGCGCGGCCCGGTCGACGCGCAGCGCGACCCGGATGACCGCGCCGCTGTCCGTCTCGTAGCGGTACTCACCGTCGTGCAGCCGGGCCACGAGGCGCCGGACCGATTCCTCGGCGTTGTCCCGTACGTGCCGCATATAGGCGTGGACGACATCGAGCCCGAACTCGTCCGTCATCCGCCGCAGTTCCGCGATGCCCTTCTCATTGGCGGCGATCTGGGCGCGCAGATCGGCGATATTGATGTCCGGGGCACGAGACGGGTAGGGCGCGCCGGTCAGCAGGGCGCGGGTCTCGCTCTCGCGCAGCCGACCGTCGCGGACGAGCAGCCAGTTGTCGAAGAGGACGCCCTCCTCGTCGATGGTGGTGCTGAAGGCGGGCATCGAGCCGGGGGTGATACCGCCGATCTCGGCGTGATGACCGCGTGAGGCGACGAGGAAGCGCAGTTCGCGGGCATCGAAGACGGGGGTCACCACCGTGACATCGGGCAGATGGGTGCCGCCGTGGTACGGGTCGTTGATCGCGTAGACGTCCCCGGGGCGCAGCCGGCCCTCGTTGCGGCGCAGCACCTCTTTGATCGATTCGCCCATGGAGCCGAGGTGGACGGGGATGTGGGGGGCGTTGGCGATCAGATTGCCCTCAGGGTCGAAGAGGGCGCAGGAGAAATCGAGCCGTTCCTTGATGTTGACGGAGTGGGCGGTGTTCTCCAGCCGTACGCCCATCTGCTCGGCGATGGCCATGAAGAGGTTGTTGAAGACCTCCAGCAGGACGGGGTCGACGTCGGTGCCGACTGCCGTCTTCGCGGGGCGGGCGCGGACGCGCGTCAGCACGAGATGGCCGCCGTCGCCCGCCTCGGCACGCCAGCCGGGGTCCACCACGGTGGTCGCGTCGGTCTCGGCGATGATCGCGGGGCCGTCCACCCGGTCGCCGGGGCCGAGGTCCGCCCGCCGGTGGAGGGGTACGTCCCGGTGGGTGC
>NZ_JBSGUP010001013.1:0-1896 GCF_053607985.1 Streptomyces sp. NPDC055078 | reverse complement strand
CTCGACGGCGTCACCTCAGCCGCCGTCATCATCCACCACGACACACCCGACATGCCCCGCATCGTCGCCTACACCACCGGAACCGCCGACCCCACCACACTCCGCCAGAAACTCACCACCCAACTCCCCGACTATATGATCCCCACCGCGATCATGAACCTGCCCTCGCTGCCGATCAACGTCAACGGCAAGCTCGACCGCGCCGCCCTCCCCACACCCACCACCGCCCCCGAACCCACCCGAACCCCACGCGGTGAGGGTGAGATCCTGGTCGCACGGATCTTCGGCGAAGTGCTCGGCGTGGATGCGGTGGGCGCGGACGACGACTTCTTCCGGCTCGGCGGGCATTCGCTGCTGGCGACCCGGGTCGTGGCCCGGGTCCGAGCGACAGGAACGGCCTGTTCCGTACGGGATGTGTTCGAGGCCCGGACGGTCGCGGCGCTGGCGGCTCGGCTGACGGAGCACTCGGCGACTGAGCGGCCCGCACTCGCCAGGGCCGAGCGGCCCGAGCTGCTGCCCCTTTCGTACGCCCAGCGCAGGCTGTGGTTCCTGGACCAGATGGAGGGGGCGAGCGCCACCTACACGCTTCCCATCGCGCTACGGCTGCGGGGGACGCTGGACGCGACCGCGCTGGAGCGGGCCGTACAGGATCTGGTCAGGCGACATGAAACACTCCGCACGGTCTTCGCCGAGCACGACGGCGAGCCCTACCAGCGCATCCTGGACCCCGACGAGGCACGAGTCCCGTTCACGGTCAGGGAGGTGCCGGCGGAAGCGCTGGAGGACCGGGTAGAGGCGGCGGCGGGTGAGCTGTTCGACCTCGCGGCGGATCTGCCGTTGCGGGTGACACTGCTCCGGGCAGCCGATGACGACCATGTACTCGTCCTGCTCATGCACCACATCGCCACCGACGAATGGTCCACCGGACCCCTCCTCACCGACCTCGACACCGCCTACACCGCACACACCCAGAACCGGGCGCCCGAATTCGCACCCCTCCCCGTCCAGTACGCCGATTACACACTCTGGCAACGACAACTCCTCAACGACACCACCCGCCCACTCACCGACTACTGGCACACCACACTCACCGCACTCCCCGACGAACTCACCCTCCCCACCGACCGACCACGCCCCACCACACCGACCCACAACGGCGACACTGTGGAAGTCGAGCTGTCGGCCGAACTGGTCGCCGGGCTCGACCGGCTCCACCAGGACAGTGATGCCACCATGTTCATGGTGGTGCACGCGGCGGTCGCGGCACTGCTGCACCGCCTCGGCGCGGGCGACGACATCCCCCTCGGCAGCCCCGTCGCAGGCCGAGGCGACGAAGCACTCGACGGACTGATCGGCTTCTTCGTCAATACGGTGGTGCTGCGGGCCGACCTGTCCGGTGATCCGACCTTCGCGGAGCTGCTGGAGCGGGTCCGTACGACGGACCTGGCCGCGCTGGACCACGCGGATCTCCCCTTCGACAGTGTGGTGGAGGCGCTCAACCCCGAGCGCTCCCTCTCCCGGCACCCTCTGTTCCAGACGATGGTGGCGTACGAGGGAGGCGGCCCGGATCTGTCCCGGCTGTTCGGCTTGGAAGCGGCGGAGCAGCGGATTCGGTCCGGTGCGGCCAAGTTCGATCTGGACGTTCTCTTCCAGCGTACGCGGACGGACGCGGGTGCCTCGACGGTGACCTGCGGTGTCCGGTACGCGGCGGATCTCTTCGACCGTGGGTCGGTGGAGCGGCTGGCAGGCCGGTTGCTGCGGCTGCTCGCCGCGGTGGTCGCCGACCCGGACCGGCCGATCTCCGACATCGACCTGCGGGACGCCGACGAACGCGCCCAACTCGCGGTGTGGAACAACACCGACCGCGCGATACCGGCCGCGCACCTCATGGAGATC
>NZ_JBSGUP010001012.1:0-1903 GCF_053607985.1 Streptomyces sp. NPDC055078 | reverse complement strand
GTCCGGGACATGTCCCGGACAGCCGAAGCAGCGGAACTCCGTCCCATTGAGCCCTAGTCTCCGGGACATGGACATCACACGGAGGAACATTCTGCGCGGCATGGCCGTCGCGCCGGTGGCCGCCGCCGCGGGCGGGCTGTTGTTCAGCGGTACGGCGGAGGCGGCGAGCCGGATCAGGCTGCGGCGGGTCAACGGGGGCATAGGCGGCGACTTCGAGCGGGGTATCCGGGGGCTGAGGGCCGCGGGGCTGCCCCCGGCCCGGGTGCGGACGGTGCTGGCCGACCTCGACCGGACCGGACGCAACGTCGGCGCGAGTCTGCCCGACGCGCCCGGGGGTTTGGCCAAGGCATTCACCTGGGACAAGCGTGACTTCGGGGACTTCAAATGGCGGCCCCAGGGCATCACCGGCCTCCATGACGCCCGGGGGACGGGCGGGAGCGTCCTGGTCGTCTCGTGGTACGGGCGGGCGCAGGCGGGCAACGCACACCAAGGGGCCAAGGTCACCTTCATCGACGTCAGCTCGGGGACGCCGCGATACCGGCATGTCCTGCTGGTCGAACCGGTCTTCGGCACGAGCGGGCACCACGGCTTCGAGCCGGTGGATGTCCACGCGGGCGGCATCGCCTGGTACAAGGACCGGCTGTACGTCGCCGACAGTGCGAAGGGAGCGCTGCGGGTCTTCCACACGAACGAGATGTTCCGCGCCACCGGCTTCGATCCCGACTACTGCGGGCGGGACAGCGCCGGGAAGTACCACGCGTACAACAACGCCTATGTGCTGCCCCAGGGCCGTATGTATCAGCTCGTCGGAGTGCCGGAGCAATTGAGGTTCTCCCAGGTGTCGCTGGACCGGACGACACGACGGCACTCCCTGGTGGTGAGCGAGTTCCGCCGGGGCGTATCCGGTACGAACATCGCCCACTGGGATCTCAACGAGCGCAGCCGGTACGGCTATCCGGCCCGGCTCACCTCCGCGCCGACCGTGCGGATCGCCGGCGGGACCAGGATCCAGGGCGCGGTCCGGGTGGGCGGTTCCTACCGTCTCTCCGTCAGCGACGGCGGGTCTCCGGGCCATCTGAAGCGGACGACCAGGCCATCGGGGGGCGTGGCGCGGGTCACCAGGCTGGGAAGGCTGCCGGTCGGACCCGAGGACATGAGTTACGACGTCGACGCAAAGCGCATCTGGTCGCTCAACGAGTACGAGGGCAACCGGTACTTCTACTCGTTCCGGCCCGGCGGCTCCCAGTAGTCCGTCGTCGGCCTGTCATCGGCCCCGTCGTCGGACCGCTGTCGGCCGGACGTCGGTCCGTTCTTGTCGGACCGCTCTTGTCGGTCCGTTCACCTCGGTCCGTTCACCTCGGTCCGTTCACCTCGGTCCGTTCTCAGTAGTCCGTCTTCATATACGTCAGCGGCACCCCGCCCGACCCCACCAGCTCCCGCACGATCGTCCCGTCGGCCGTCATCTCCAGCCGGCTCCACTGGCCCGGGGAGCACTTCCCCGGGTCGCCCGAGACGACCTGGGTCGGGCCGAGTTCGAGGGGCGGGCCGGGGGAGCGGAGGCTGGCCGACCATGCGCAGTCGTAGGTGGGGCTGGTGCCGGTGAGGTTCATGACCCGTTCGCCCCGGGCGCCCTGGGTGATCGTCATGGTGCGGGTGTTGGTGCCGTCAGCGGTGTCGAAGGTCGCGAGCCAGGTGCCGAGGTACTTCTCCGGGACTTCTTTCGACGGTGGGGGAGCCCCCGGGCCCGTCGCCGGTGACGGGGAGGACAGGGTGCTCGTCGTCGGCTGCTGGGGTCCGGGCTTCGCCCGGTTGCCGTCCTCGTCCCGCAGCAGGAAGTAGGCGGTGCCGCCCGCGACCAGCGCGACGAACAGGGAGGACAGCGTGAGGGCGACCACTGCCCGGC
>NZ_JBSGUP010001011.1:0-1913 GCF_053607985.1 Streptomyces sp. NPDC055078 | reverse complement strand
CCAGCCGGAAGCCCACCTTGAGCCCCACCTGGTAGTGCTCGATCTCTCCGTCGACGATACGGCCGCGGACCTGTGTCACCTCGAACCAGTCAAGTCCACGAAGTGTCTGATTCGCGCGGCTGATCCCATTGCGGATGGCTTGATCGATTCCGTCAGGGGAAGTGCCGACAATCTCTGTCACTCGATATGTGTGATTGGACATGTGCTCTCACTCCTCTCGATACACTCTGGTCACATGCTCTCCACCGTGCCCCACCAGGAGGCGGTGCGCGAGGCGTCGGCTCCAGGGCTTGACCGGTACTTTGGTATAGACCAAAATCCAGCCACACCCGTGCGAGCCTGGAGCGCGCTACCCCCCATCGGGTTCACGTTTCCATGTCCTCCGAAGGTGACGCTGTGACTATCCGCCCCATCCCCACATCCGTCGCACTGGTGTGCGTCTTCGCGCTCACCGGCTGCGGACTCATCCCGGGCACCGGCTCCGACACCCGTACCGTGCGGGTCTGGCTGATGAGGGGCAGCGTCTCCGACGAGTTCCTCGAACGCTTCACCGAGGAATACGAGAAGGAACATCCCTCGGTGAAGCTGAAGGTGGACTTCCAGGAGTGGACCGGAATCGGGAAGAAGATCACCGCGGCGCTGGAGGGCAAGGGGGGTCCCGATGTCATCGAGGTCGGCAACACCCAGGTCGCCCAATACGCCGAGAGCGACGCGCTGCTGGACCTCACCCTGGAGTCCGTACGCGACCTCGGCAGCGAGGACTGGCTTGAGGGCCTGGCGCACCCGGGCAACATCAACGGCTCCCAGTTCGGCATACCCTGGTACGCCGCCAACCGGGTCGTCATCTACAACAAGGATCTCTTCGAGGAAGCCGGGATCAAGCAGCTTCCCAAGACCCGTGAACAGTGGCTGAAGATGTCCGAGAAGCTCAATGACCAGGGTAATCAGGGCATTTACCTCGCCGGTCAGGACTGGTACACCCTGGCCGGGTTCATCTGGGAGGAGGGCGGCGAGCTGGCCGTCGAGAAGGGCGGCACCTGGACGGGGACGCTCGACACCCCGGCGGCCCTGCGCGGCATGGACTTCTACAAGGAGATCCAGTCGTACGGCAAGGGCCCCAAGAACGCGGACGAAGAGAAGCCGCCGCAGGCCGAGGTCTTCGCCAGGGGCGATGTGGCCCAGATGATCGCCATCCCCGCCGCCGCGGCGGCGATCCTGAAGGCGAACCCCCAGCTCAAGGGCAAGCTCGGCTACTTCCCCATTCCGGGCAAGGAAGCCGGGAAGCCCGGCGCGGTCTTCACCGGCGGCTCCGACCTGATCGTTCCGGAGAACGCGCCGGAGCGCAGCGACGCCATCGACCTCGTCAGCGCGCTGGCCGGGGAGAAGTGGCAGACCGAACTCGCCCGCACGATGAACTACGTACCCAACAAGGAGGCCCTCGCCAGGGTCATCCAGGAGCAGGAGAGCACCAAGGCGATGGCGGAGGCCGCCGCGGCCGAGCGCAGCCAGGCCACTCCGAACTCGCCGAAGTGGGGCGAGGTCGAGGTCGACAACCCGATCAAGCCCTTTATGACGACGGTCCTCCAGGGCGGGGACCCCCGGCGTGCCGCACAGCAGGCGTCCCGGCAGATCACCAGCCAGCTGTCACCGGGCTGAGCCAGGGAACGGCGGCCGGGCTGCGCCCCCCCGGACGCACCGCCCCGGCCGATCGGCGGGTCCACCGGCCGGGCTGATCCCCGGGAACAGTGACCGGGCTGTGCCCTGAGCGCACCGACCGAGCCGACGATCCGCAGGCACCGCGACCCGGCCGATCCCCGGGCGCACGGCGACCACCGCCGCGGTCCACGCCGTCGGGGCCGTGCAGGGCGGGCACGGCGGTGACCTCGACGGTGCCGCCGGCGGTCTTCAGCTCC
>NZ_JBSGUP010001010.1:0-1922 GCF_053607985.1 Streptomyces sp. NPDC055078 | reverse complement strand
GAGGGCCGGGCCTACGGGAGGCGGGCCGGGCCCTGAGCCGGAGGGCCGGGCCCTGGGTCGGAGGGTTCAGACCGACAGGGCCGCGGCGCCCTCGGCGAGGGAGCGCACCCGGCCCCAGTCCTTCCGCGCCAGAGCGTCTCCCGGCAGCATCCAGGTCCCCCCCACGCACCCCACGTTCGGCAACGCCAGATACTCCGGGGCCAGCGCCGCCGAGATCCCGCCGGTAGGGCAGAAGCGGGCCTGGGGCAGCGGGCCCGCCAGGGACTTGAGATACGCGGTGCCGCCCGACGCCTCCGCGGGGAAGAACTTCATCTCGGTCACGCCACGCTCCAGCAGCGCCACGACCTCCGATGTCGTCGAGACCCCCGGCAGAAACAGCGCCCCCGACCCCCGCATCGCGTCCAGCAGCCGATCCGTCCACCCGGGGCTCACCAGGAACCGCGCTCCGGAGTCCACGGCCGCGTCCACATGCGCCGGGGAGATCACCGTCCCCGCACCCACGACCGCCTCGGGTACCTCCGTGGCGATCGCCCGGATCGCGTCGAGCGCGGCGGGCGTCCGCAGCGTCACCTCGATCGCGGGCAGGCCGCCCGCGACAAGGGCCCGCGCGAGCGGTACGGCATCGGCGGCGTCCTCGATGACGACGACGGGAATGACGGGCGCGAGATCCAGCACGGAGGTCATGACCCCATCCTGCCCGCCCTGGTGCGTATCACGCAACGAACGTTGCACACACCGCAACGGGGGGTGAGGGCGTCCGGCACACGCCCCGAGGCCCCGATGGGCCGACGGGGCCTCTCTGGACCGGGCGGACCAGCGCGGTCAGGCGGCCCCATGACCACTATGCCCACCCATGCCCACCCATGGCCTTCGCCCAATCGACCCATGGATCAGCGCATCAGCGGACCAGGGGCCAGAGGATCAGGGGCCAGCGGGCCAGAGGATCAGTGGATCTGAGTGACCACCACATCCAGCGCCCACGGCCGCCCCGCCCCTGCGGGCTCCGCCGCCTCCACCACATGCCCCAGGTCCCGCAGCACCGCCACCAGTTCGCCCGGCTTCCTGGGTTTGGCGCCCGACATCAGCAGATCCCTGACGATCCGTCCCTTGGTCGCCTTGTTGAAGTGGCTCACGACCGACCGCTTCTCGACCCCGTCGACCAGCTGCGCGTGCAGGACGCGCACCGTCGCCGTACGCCCGGCGACCTCCCCCTTCGGCTGCCAGGCAGCCGCGTAGGCGGAGGACCGCAGATCCAGGACGAGCCCGTTGCCCGCCGCCTCCGGAAGGACGGACTCCATGGCTCGGCGCCAGTGCGTGCCGAGCGCGCCGAGGCCCGGCAGCCGCACCCCCATCGAGCAGCGGTACGACGGAATCCGGTCGCCTACGCGCACCGCGCCCCACAGCCCGGAGAACACCAGCAGCGATGCCCGCGCCCGCCGTTTGGCAGCCGTCTCCAGGGTCGCGAGCCCCAGCGCGTCGTAGAGCACCCCCGTATAGATGTCACCCGCCGGGCGGGTGCCCGCCGTCCGCAGCTCCGCGTTCTTCGCGATCTCGCCGCGCAGGCCCTCGCTCAGCCCGAGGACCTGGCGTGCCTTCTCCTCGTCGGCGGCGCACAGTTCGACCAGTTCGTCCAGTATCGCGGCACGTGCTTCGGCCAGTGCGGGCAGCGACAGCGATTCGGGCTTGAGCGGAGCCCCGCGCCCCGAAGCGGCCTTGCCCTCGGACGGCGGCAACAGTACGAGCACGGAACTTCTCCTCACGGCACCTGCGGAAACGGGGCGCGCGGCCCCGCGCCAGCGTACGCGCCCCGAGGTCCCGGACCGTCCCGGGCCGAGGCGCCGGGCCGGCGTCCGGATCCGAGATCCCGAGCCGAAGCGCCAGGCCGAGGCCCCGGGCCGGGGGTCCCAGGCCGGCTGCCGAGC
>NZ_JBSGUP010001009.1:0-1926 GCF_053607985.1 Streptomyces sp. NPDC055078 | reverse complement strand
CGGGGCTGCGGGCGGGGGCTTGGGCCCCCACGGGCACGGGGGCGGCCCGCCCGGGGGGGGGGGGGGGGGGGGGGGCGGGTGGGGGGGGGGGGGGGGGCGGGGGGGGGGGTTGGGGGGCCGTGGGGGCCGGGGAGCGGCGGAACATACGGGTGGCCGTGATCTCGCCGTGGACCGGGTCGCCCGCGGGGTCCTGCTGGGGCAGTCCGGGCCGAAGATGCTCCTCCACGCTGATGTACTTCAGCCCCGCGCGCAGATCGGCGTCATTGCGCAGCCGGATGACCAGCGGGAACTCCGCCAGCGCCGTGGTGTCGAACAGTCCGGTCGTATAGAGGAGCTGGACACCCAGCGCATCGGAGACCGCGCGCTGAAGCTCCAGCAGATAGGTGGCGTTGGCGCGGCCGATCGGATTGTCGAGGAAGAGAGTGCCCGCGTGGCGGTGCCGGTCACGGCCTCGGTCGTTGCTGCGGAGCGCCGCCATGGTGCAGTACAGCGCGATGGCCGCTGTGAGCAGCTGGCCGCCGGAGAAGACATCGCCCATCTGCCCGACGGGGACGCGCTCGGCCCGGAGCACCGCGTCAGGCTTGAGGATCTCGACGGCGATGCCCTTCGGCTGCAGTGCCGCCTGGACCCCGCGCAGCAGCAGGGACATACCGTCCCGGCGGCCCTCGCCGTACGCCGCGGTGGAGTTCTTCCGGACGGCGGAGCGGGTCGCCTCGTCGATGACGTCGCCGAGCCGCTCGGCCAGTGTCGTCTGGTCCGGCTCCTCGAAGCGGATCCGCAGGAACTCCTGTCCGGACCACTCCCCCAGACCTTCGGGCAGCCGGGAGAGCCGCTGGGCCGAACGGAGCGTGGTCAGCGCGGACTCCACCAGACCGCGCAGCCGGTCGACGATGGTGTCGCGGTTGCGTTCCAGCTGCTCCAGCTCATCGGAGAGCACACGCAGCCTGGGTGCGAACGCCTGCGCCCACTTCGCCGCGTGCTCCGGCAGCGCGGTGGCGGGCAGTTCCCGGATCTGCTGGCGCGCGGGGGTGCGCACCTGTTCGTACCGGGTGGAGTTGGCATGCCGTACGAGGATGTCGCTCGCCTCGCGTACGGCCGCTTCGGCGGTGGACAGGTCGGTGGCGCAGCCGCGCAGGGAGCGGCGGGCTTCGGCGGCGGCTTGGCGGGCGTCGGCGAGGCCGCCGGGGTACGGCTCCGGGGGTTCGGTCTCGTCCTCGTGCTGTTCCCGCAGCAGATCGCGGAGGAGGGCGGCGGTCTCGTCGAAGCCTCCCGCCGCGTCCTCGCCGGCCCGGTGCGCCTGGAGCAGACTGCCGTGGGCCTCGCGGGCGGTTTCCACGGCATCGGTGCGGTGGGCGAGTTCGGTGGTGGCACCGCGCAGCAGGGCCTGGGCCCCTTCCGCGTCGGCGGGGACCATGTCGTCGGGAAGGGGGGTGTGCTCCGTGCCATCGGCCGGTGCCAGCCGCTCGGCCTCGCCGCGCAGCCGGCCGAGCTTCTCGCTCGCCTCGGACGCGCGCGTCTCCAGCATCTGCACCAGGGATTCGGCGCGGGCGGCGGCAGCCTGGCGCGAGGGGCCGTCGGCTCCGTCGGTGCCCTCCAGGAGCTGGGCGGCGCGGGTGCGAACCTTGTTGGTGAGGCGGTCCAGCTCGGCGAGCGCGGCGCTCTCGTCGCCCTCGGCACGGGCCTGCTCGGCGCGGAGGTCGGCGCCGACCCCGACCTTCTCGTACAGCTGCGAGGCCGCGCGGTACGCCTCGCGCAGGGCGGGCAGCGCGGAGCGCGGGGCGTCGGCGTCCGCTTCCGGCAGGGGCTCGGGGGCGCCCGCGATCTCGGCCCGCTCGGCGCGCAGGGCGCGGGCGGTGCGACGGGCGTCGTCGGCCGCGCGCTGGGCTGCCCGGCGGGCCTCGTCGGCGGCGTGCGCCGGCTCCGGGC
>NZ_JBSGUP010001008.1:0-1927 GCF_053607985.1 Streptomyces sp. NPDC055078 | reverse complement strand
GTCCTGTCCGCCCTGGCCGACCGGTCCGCCGTACTGAACCGGCGGGCCCTGGGGGCCGGGAGGGGGACCGGCCGGGGGCTGCTGCTGCCCCTGAGCCCGTTTCTGGCACAGCGCCTCGTCTCCACCAGCGTCCACCGGCTGACCTATGAGTATCTGACGAACTACGACGTCAGGGACGGGCGGACGATCCCGGGCCTGGCCACCGCGTGGAAGGCGTCCCCGGACAAGCTGACGTGGACGTACACCATCCGTGAGAACTCCACCTGGTCCGACGGGCGGCGGGTGACGGCCGACGACGCCGCCTGGACGTTCAACAAGATGCTCAGCGACAAGAACGCGGCGACGGCCAACGGCAGCTTCACGGCCAACTTCCGGAAGGTCACCGCGCCCGACCCCGGCACCCTGGTCATCGAGCTGAAGAAACCGCAGGCCACGATGACCGCGCTCGATGTCCCGATAGTGCCCCGGCACGTCTGGGAGAAGGTCGGCGACTTCTCGACCTTCAACAACGACAAGCGGTTCCCCGTCATCGGCAACGGTCCGTTCATCATCACCGACTTCAAGGTCGACCAGTACGTCCGGCTCAAGCCCAACAAGGACTTCTGGCGCGGCCCGCCCAGGTTCGACGAGCTGGTGCTGCGGTACTACAAGGACGGGGACGCGGCGGTCGCCGCCCTGCGCAAGGGCGAGGTCTCCTTCGTCCAGGGCCTGACCCCCGCCCAGGCCACCGCGCTGAAGGGCGCCGAAGACATCAAGGTCAATGACGCGCCGGGCCGCCGGTTCCTGGCCCTGGCGACCAACCCCGGCGCCCGCTCCCGCGACGGCAGGACGTTCGGCACCGGCCACAAGGCACTGCTCGACCCGGCCGTGCGCAAGGCGCTCTTCCACGCCACCGACCGCCGGACCATCGTCGACAAGGTCTTCCAGGGGCACGCCGTCGAGGGCCAGGGCTATATCCCGCCACGGTTCGACAACTACTTCTGGCAGCCGGCCGACGGGCAGCGGATCGCGTACGACCCGGCGAAGGCCGCCGCGCTCCTCGACCGGGCGGGATACCGCGAGAACGGCAGCGGCAAGCGCGTCGGCAAGGACGGCAGGCCGCTCGACTTCCGTATCCTCTGCCACGCCACCGATCCGAACGACAAGGCCATCGGCAAGTACCTCCAGGAGTGGTGGGGCGAGCTGGGCATCGGGCTGAAGGTCGACTGCCTCGACAACGTTTCGGACCCCTGGCTCAAGGGCGACTACGACCTCGCCTTCGACGGCTGGTCCGTCAACCCCGACCCGGACTTCGTCCTCTCCATCCACACCTGTGCCGCGCTCCCGGCCACGCCCAAGGACAGCGGCTCGACCGACAACTTCATCTGCGACAAGCGGTACGACGAGCTGTACGCGCGCCAGGCCGCGGAGTACGACCCGGCCACACGCGCCGGACTGGTGAAACAGCTCCAGTCGCGGCTGTACGACACGGGCCAGATGAACGTCCTCGCCTATCCGAACGCGGTCGAGGCGTACCGCACCGACCAGATCGGCTCGATCACCACCATGCCGGAGGCGGCGGGCAACCTCTGGGGCCAGGACGGGTACTGGAGCTGGTGGTCGGCCGAGCCTGCGGCCGGTGACGGCGGCTCGGACGGCGATACCTCCACGGGTGTGCTGATCGGTGCCGGTGCGGCTGTCGTCCTCGCCACGGCGCTGGCGGTGGTGGCCGTGATGCGCCGCCGCCGGACGGCGGACGACCGTGAGTAGCGGGGCGGCCATCAGCGGCCGGGCCATGATGAGCGGCCGGTCCCTCGTAAGCCGCCGGTCCCTCGTAAGCCGCCGGTCCTTCGTGAGCGGCCGATGACGACCGCGACCGCGGCGGCGACCGGTGCCGTCCTGGCGGAGGAACGGGCGCCGCGCGGCGCCACCGCGCGCGCCTATCTGC
>NZ_JBSGUP010001007.1:0-1931 GCF_053607985.1 Streptomyces sp. NPDC055078 | reverse complement strand
GGGGGAGGGGGGGGGCCCGCCGCCGGGCCGCCCCCGCGCGTCGGGCGCGCCGGGGGCGCGGGGGGCGGTCCCGCCCCGGGCCGCCGGCCAGGCCCCCGGCCGGGGGGCGGACGTCTGCGGCTGGGGCTGTGCCTGCGGTTGTGGCTGTGCCTGCGGCTGATGCGGCTGTGACTGCGGCTGGGTCGGCTGGGTCCGCGCATCGGCGGGGGGCGCGGGGGCTTCGGCAGCGACGGGAGCAGGGGGAACAGGGGCGGCATGGGCGGGGGCAGGCCCCTGGGACACCACCGGTCCATCCGGCCCGGGCATGTGCGCCGCGGCCCCGGGCCCGGGGATGTATCCCATCGGGGGACCGGACGGAGGCCCGGCCGAGAAGACCGCGGCTCCCCGCTCCAGCCGGTCGAGCCGCGTCTGAAGTGAACGCTCGTCGTCGAAGGCCGCCGGCAGCAGCACCCGCGCGCAGATCAACTCCAGTTGCAGCCGCGGCGAGGTGGCACCGCGCATCTCGGTGAGTCCGGCGTTGACCAGATCCGCGGCCCGGCTCAACTCGGCCGCACCGAAGACCTCGGCCTGCGCCCGCATCCGGTCCACCACATCCGCCGGGGCGTCGATCAGCCCCTTCTCCCCCGCGTCCGGCACGGCGGCCAGGATCACCAGATCCCGCAGCCGCTCCAGCAGATCGGCGACAAAGCGCCGCGGGTCGTTGCCGCCCTCGATGACCCGGTCCACGACCTCGAACGCGGCGGCGCCGTCACCCGAGGCGAAGGCGTCCACGACCGAGTCGAGCAACGACCCGTCCGTATATCCGAGGAGGCCGGTGGCCATGGCGTACGTCACGCCTTCCTCGGTCGCGCCCGCCAGCAACTGGTCCATGACCGACATCGAGTCCCGCACCGACCCGGCGCCCGCCCGGACGACCAGCGGCAGCACCCCGTCGGCGACCGGGATGTCCTCCTTGCCGCACACCTCGCCGAGGTAGTCGCGCAGTGTCCCCGGCGGCACCAGCCGGAAGGGGTAGTGGTGCGTACGCGACCGGATCGTGCCGATGACCTTCTCCGGCTCGGTGGTCGCGAAGATGAACTTGAGATGCTCCGGCGGCTCCTCGACCACCTTCAGCAGAGCGTTGAAGCCCTGCGGGGTGACCATATGGGCCTCGTCGATGATGTAGATCTTGTACCGGCTGCTCGCGGGCCCGAAGAACGCCTTCTCGCGAAGATCACGGGCGTCATCCACACCGCCGTGCGACGCCGCGTCGATCTCGATGACATCGATCGACCCCGGTCCGTTGCGCGCAAGATCACGGCAGGACTGGCACTCCCCGCAGGGCGTGGGCGTCGGCCCCTGCGCGCAGTTCAGACACCGCGCGAGGATGCGCGCACTGGTCGTCTTGCCACAGCCCCTCGGCCCGCTGAACAGGTACGCGTGATTGACCCGGTTGTTCCGCAGGGCCTGCTGCAGCGGGTCAGTGACATGCTCCTGCCCGATGACCTCGGCGAACGACTCGGGGCGATAGCGGCGGTAGAGCGCAAGGGACGACACACCTACGAGGTTATCGGGGCCCACCGACAACCGTCGTCCCCCCGCCCCACCCCGCACCCCGACCCCACTCCCGAACCCCACCCACGCCCCACCCGCCCCCCGGAACGCAAGGGCCCCTCACGCACCCGCCAGAGCCGACCTACCCTTGCTGCCTTCCGGCCCTGGGGGAGTTCAGTCAGATAGCGCCACGTGAGGGGCTCCGCACAGGGTACCCGATCCCGAGGGGTGCGAACGAGTTCGCAAGCAGTCCTCACCGTCTTGTATTGTTTGCCGCGGAGGATTCGCCTAGTGGCCTAGGGCGCACGCTTGGAAAGCGTGTTGGGGGCAACCCCTCACGAGTTCGAATCTCGTATCCTCCGCCATTGCTCTCACCGGGCAATACGTCGATGGGCCCC
>NZ_JBSGUP010001006.1:0-1941 GCF_053607985.1 Streptomyces sp. NPDC055078 | reverse complement strand
CATGGAGGACGCGGGGCGGCCGGCGGAGGCCGCCGCCGGATCGGCGGACGGGAGCTTCGATCCGTTCGCCCACGACGAACTGCCCACCGCCAAGGGCGCCACCGGCACCCTGCTCCGGTCGCTGCTCTCCCCCCACCGCGGCCGGGTCGCCCTGGTCGCCCTGCTGCTGCTCCTCCACCAGGCCGCCGTGCAGGCCGGTCCGCTGCTCGTCGCGTACGCCATCGACCGGGGCGTACCCGCCTTCCGTGAGCAGGACTACGGCCCGCTGATCGCCGTCGCGTCCGGTTACGCGGTCAGCGCGCTGGGCGCGGGGCTGCTCCAGTACTTCTTCATCACCGCCTCCGCCCGGCTGAGCCAGGATGTGCTGCTCGATCTGCGCGGCCGGATCTTCCGCCACGCCCAGGCGCTGAGCCTGGACTTCCACGAGCGCTACACCTCGGGGCGGCTGATCTCCCGCTCGACCACGGATGTGGAGTCGCTGCGTGAACTCCTCGACGAGGGCCTCCAGGAACTGATCAATGTCATCCTGTCCTTCGTCTACATCTCCGCGATGCTCCTCTGGCTCGACCTGGGGCTCGGCGGGATCGCCGTCGCCTCCTTCGTACCGCTGTATCTGCTGATCCGGCTCTATCAGCGGCGGGCCGGGATCATCTACAGCGAGCGCTCGACGGCGATCGCCGGGGTGATCGTGAAGTTCGCGGAGACGATGAACGGAATCCGTCCGGTGCGCGCGTTCCGGCGCGAGCGGGCGAACGACGCGCAGTTCGCGGTGCTCAACGACCGGCACGGCCGCCGCAACGGCGATGCGATGCTGGAGATGGCGCGCTATGTGCTCGGCTCCCGGCTCGTCGCCAACACGGCTGTCGCGGGGATCGTGCTGTGGGGCGCGTACCGGGTCGCGGGCGGGACGCTCGCGCTCGGGGTGCTGGCGGCGTCCGTGCTCTATCTGCGGCGACTGTACGACCCGATCGACCGGCTCGGGATATTCCTCAACTCCTACCAGTCCGCCGCCGCGTCCCTCCACAAGATCGCGGGGCTGCTGGCCCAGACGCCGACCGTGCCGGAGCCTGCGGACCCGCGCGAACTGCCGAGGCGCGAGGGCGAGGACCCCGGCCGCGAGGTCGTCTTCGACGAGGCCCGGTTCGCCTACCGCACGGGCGGCGAGGTACTGCCCCCCTTCGGTCTGACGATCCCGGCCGGCCAGACCGTCGCGGTCGTCGGCTCGACGGGTGCGGGCAAGTCGACGCTCGCCAAACTGCTGGCCCGCTTCTACGATCCCACCGGCGGCCGGGTCCTCCTCGACGGCGTCGATCTGCGCGATCTCGCCACGCGGGAGCTGCGGCGCGGGGTGGTGATGGTGACCCAGGAGGCGTTCCTGTTCTCCGGGACCGTCGCCGAGAACATCTCCATCGGCCGCCCGGACGCCACCCGTGAGCAGATCGAGTCGGCGGCGAAGGCGATCGGCGCGCACGCTTTCATCAGCGGGCTGCCTGAGGGGTACGACACGGATGTACGGAAGCGGGGCGGCCGGATCTCCGCCGGTCAGCGGCAGTTGGTCGCCTTCGCGCGGGCGTTGCTCGCCGACCCGTCCGTACTGATCCTGGACGAGGCGACCAGTTCGCTGGACATTCCGGGCGAGCGGGCGGTGCAGCGGGCGATGGACACGGTGCTGCACGGGCGTACGGCGGTGGTGATCGCCCACCGGCTCTCCACGGTCGAGGTCGCCGACCGGGTGCTGGTGATGGAGCGGGGCCGGATCGTGGAGGACGGCGCTCCGGCGGACCTCATCGGCGGCACGGGCCGGTTCGCGGACCTGCACCGGGCGTGGCGGGACAGCCTGGTCTGAGACGGGCGCGATGCAGATTCCGCAGTTTCGCAAGCACTTCCACGTGATGGAGAAGGGCGGAGAACGGGAGAAGGGCGGCGCGGCCGGGCAGTGGC
>NZ_JBSGUP010001005.1:0-1947 GCF_053607985.1 Streptomyces sp. NPDC055078 | reverse complement strand
GACGGCGGGCGGCGGGCGTGGCCGAACCGGCCCTACCCGGGTCATGGCGCACATCCGGAGGGGAATCCGGTTGTCATCGGTGGGGCAGGGCGGCGTAACCTTGCCAGCGCCATGCCGTATGAACCTCCCACTCACAGAGTTGAGCGCTCGATCCGGGCCACGACCGGCGCCAAGATCATTGCCGGTGTCGACGAGGTCGGACGCGGGGCGTGGGCCGGACCGGTCACGGTGTGCGCCGCGATCACCGGGCTGCGCCGGGCGCCGGCCGGGCTCACCGACTCCAAGCTGCTCAGCCCCCGGCGCCGTGAGCGGCTCGCCGCCGAACTGGAGTCGTGGGTCACCGCGCACGCCCTGGGGCACGCCTCACCGGAGGAGATCGACGAACAGGGCATGACCGCCGCCCTGCGGCTGGCCGCCTCCCGCGCACTCGACGCCCTGCCCGTGCGCCCGGAGGCCGTCATCCTCGACGGCAAACACGACTACCTCGGGAATCCCTGGCGCGTCCGTACCGTCATCAAGGGAGACCAGTCCTGTGTGGCGGTCGCCGCCGCCTCGGTGATCGCCAAGGTCTACCGGGACGCGAGGATGGCGGAGCTTCCGGGGGAGTTCGCCGACTTCGCCTTCGCGGCCAACGCGGGCTACCCCTCGCCCGTACACCGAGCCGCCCTGGAGGAACGGGGCCCCACGCCGTATCACCGGCTCTCCTGGGCCTATCTCGACGCACTGCCCCGGTGGCGGCACCTCAAGAAGGTCCGCATTCCCGCCGGGGCGGCAGATCCGGAGAGCGGGGGCCAGCTCGGCTTCGACTTCTGAACTTCTTGAACCGGCCCTGTCAGCAGGGCAGTCACCACCAGGTGCCCACCCGCCGATGCCACTCGAACCGGCATTTGATAGACATCCACCCATGCCTCTCATCCCCGAGGAGCCTCAGATTCACGAGAGCGCCCAGGGTCCCCGCGCCACTCCGGCCCCCAGCCGTACCGCGCCGACCCCTCGTCCCGTACCCGGTCCGCGTTCCACGGCCACGCCTCGCCCCGGTCACCCGGGTCCCGGTCCCGCCCGGCCCGCGCCGCCCCCGCAGGGCACGCACCCCTCCCCTGGGCGGCCGCAGGCCGCTCCGGCGGAGAATCGTTCCCAGCCGCAGATCCAGCTGATCCCCGCCCCCGTGGACGGTGCGCTCGACGCCGCCGACGAGGCGGTTGACCTGCTGCTCGACTCAGGTCGCGCGCCGGGTGATGTGCTGGTGCTCACCACGGGTGACCAGCACCCGTGGGCCGCGCACGAGCAGTCCTTCGGTGAAGCCGCCTACTGGGCCCAGCACGACTCCGGTGACGACGTCTTCTACGCGGACGCCACCCAGGTGGAACGGGCCCGGCCCCGTCCCGTGATCGTCTTCGCGCTCAACGGCGGCACCGACGCCGACGCCGCCCGGGCCCTGCCCGCGGCGACGGCGAAGGCGGGCGCGCTGCTGATCGTCTGCGGTGACCCCAAGCGGATCAACACGCTGCTCGGCGCGGGCGTCTGAACAGTACGGCTCTTTCCGAGCCGGTGGTTCCGGGGCCCGCCCCGCGACGATCCGGCCGCCGGCGGCGTGGCCGGCGGGCACGGCGTGCGGTGCGTTGTGCGCCGGATCGCGGCGGCCTGTCGGCCGGCGTCGCCGGGACGCGCCGTGCCGAGCACCGGGGCCCAACGCGTTGAGGGCCGAGGCTGGCGCAGTGCGTACCCGGGCCCGGTGCGGTGAGGGCGGGGGCGGGCCATGCCGTATGCGGCGGTACGTGTGGTCTTCCTGGACGTGCTGTGCCGTACGCCGGGACGTGCGGTCCTCCGGGAGCGCTCTGCCGTATGCCGGGTGCATGGCTGACGCATGGCACACCCGGCCCCGACAGGGGCGCCGCCGGGGCGCGTGAGGTGGTTCCCGGGCCCGCCGTGGCCCGGGAACGTCAGCGG
>NZ_JBSGUP010001004.1:0-1948 GCF_053607985.1 Streptomyces sp. NPDC055078 | reverse complement strand
GCCCCTTGACCGGGGGCCGCCGCCTCGCTGTGCCGCGCTGGGACGGTGCTCAGTTGAAGGAGTCACCACAGGCGCAGGATCCCGTGGCGTTCGGGTTGTCGATCGTGAAGCCCTGCTTCTCGATGGTGTCGACAAAGTCGATGGAGGCGCCGGTGAGATACGGAGCGCTCATCCGGTCGGTGACGACCTTGACGCCGTCGAAGTCCTTGACGACATCGCCGTCGAGCGAGCGCTCGTCGAAGAACAGCTGGTAGCGCAGGCCCGAGCAGCCACCGGGCTGAACGGCGACGCGCAGCGCGAGGTCGTCCCGGCCTTCCTGGTCCAGCAGGGCCTTGACCTTGCCCGCGGCGGCGTCGGACAGGAGGATGCCGTCGCTCACGGTGGTGGTCTCGTCCGATACGGACATGTGCTTCATCACTCCCGGGGTGGGGTCTCCCCGCCGGAGGCAGGGGAAGTACGGAGACTGCTTGCCGACAGTGCAACCGGCGCGGACGCGGATTCATTCCGGGTCCGTGGCCTGTCTTGTGGTGTGTCTTGCATTTTTCCCCTTCATGCTCGCACACCGTCCGGCGGAGGGCACTGGCCTGGGAAAAGGGGGTGCGTCACATCGACGCTATGGGCATCGTCAAAGTGACGTGAAGCAGTTATGATAGATAACGTCAAATAGACGAAAAGGTCCCAGCGGAGTAAAGAAAAGGGGTGTGTGGTGACCACCGCCCAAACCCGTACGGAGTCGCAGGACATACTCGATGTACAGCCGACACCGCTCGCCCTGCTGCTGCTCGGCCGGGAGGCCGACCCCAGGAGCGAGCGCGGCGTCGAGTGCCCTGGCGATCTGCCGTCCCCGTCCGATCCCGATCTCGTGGCACGTGCCCGCGCGGCCAAGGAGAAGCTCGGCAGCAAGGTGTTCGTCCTCGGCCACCACTACCAACGCGACGAGGTCATCCAGTTCGCCGATGTCACGGGCGACTCCTTCAAACTGGCCAAGGACGCGGCGGCACGGCCCGACGCCGAGTACATCGTCTTCTGCGGTGTGCACTTCATGGCCGAGTCCGCGGACATCCTCACCTCCGACGACCAGCAGGTCGTCCTGCCCGACCTCGCCGCGGGCTGCTCGATGGCCGACATGGCGACGGCCGAGCAGGTCGCCGAGTGCTGGGACGTGCTGACCGAGGCGGGAGTGGCCGAACAGGTCGTGCCCGTCTCGTATATGAACTCCTCCGCCGACATCAAAGCCTTCACCGGTAAGCACGGCGGCACGATCTGCACCTCGTCCAACGCCAAGCGCGCGCTGGACTGGGCCTTCGAGCAGGGCGAGAAGGTCCTCTTCCTGCCGGACCAGCACCTCGGCCGCAACACCGCCGTACGGGACATGGGCATGTCGCTCGACGACTGTGTGCTCTACAACCCGCACAAGCCCAACGGCGGCCTGACCACCGAGCAGTTGCGCGCGGCGAAGATGATCCTGTGGCGCGGGCACTGCTCGGTGCACGGGCGGTTCTCGCTGGATTCGGTCGAGGACGTACGGGCCCGGATTCCGGGCGTGAACGTCCTGGTGCACCCCGAGTGCAAGCACGAGGTCGTGTCGGCGGCGGACTACGTCGGGTCGACGGAGTACATCATCAAGACCCTCCAGGCGGCTCCGGCCGGGTCCAAGTGGGCGATCGGCACCGAGCTGAACCTGGTGCGCCGGGTGGCGAACGCGCACCCGGACAAGGAGGTCGTCTTCCTCGACAAGACGGTGTGCTTCTGCTCCACGATGAACCGGATCGATCTGCCGCATCTGGTGTGGGCGCTGGAGTCCCTGGCGGAGGGGAAGCCGGTGAACCGGATCCGGGTCGAGAAGGAGACGGAGAGCTTCGCGAAGCTGGCGCTCGACCGGATGCTGGCGCTGCCGTAGCCCCTACGGGGTGGGCGCCCCGGCCTTTCCGGCCTCCCCGGCCGGGGC
>NZ_JBSGUP010001003.1:0-1956 GCF_053607985.1 Streptomyces sp. NPDC055078 | reverse complement strand
TCGTCGGCGACCGCGACCGGGTCACGGTCGAGGACGTACCCCGGCTGGTCGTGATCCGGCGGGTGCTGGAGGAAGTCGCCCGCCTGCACGGTGTGACCATGCTGATGCGCCGGGCCACCACACCCGTCGAACTTGGCGGCTTCACCCTCCCGGCCGGAACCGAGGTCGCCTTCAGCCTCTACGCCGTGCACCGCGACCCGCGCCTCTTCACCGATGCGGACAGCTTCGACCCCGACCGATGGCTGCCGGAGCGTCAGGAAGCACACGGACCCAACCGCGCCTTCATCCCCTTCGGGGCCGGTGCCCACAAATGCCTCGGCGCCCAGTTCGCGTGGACCGAGGCGACCATCGCCATCGCCACGGTCCTCGGCCGCTGGCACCTCGTTCCCGTCGCGGGACACACCCCGAGAGAGGTCGCATCCGCCGTGGTGCACGCCGACCGGCTTCCCATGACCGTCGAGCCACGCCGGGCCGGGTAGAACAGCCCGGTAGAACCCGGGACACGGTTCACGGCGCACGGACTACGGCGCACGGTTCACGGCGCACGGCGCACGGCTTACGAACCGCCGGGCATCGCCGGAACACCGGCACATCAGCCGAACACCGCCGCTTTCACAGCAGGTAGACCAGATCCACCTGCCCGTCCGACCGGTTGGTGATGATCGCCTCGCCGGCGCCCTGCACGGGGTCGATATTGAGGAAGCCGATCGCGGCGTCCACGCTCTCCCGCACGCTGTGGTGCCAGATCTGTCCAGGGGCGGCTTGCGCCATCGACTTCTTGAGCGCTGCGTCGTCCTCGCTGACATGGGCCATGAGTGACTCCTTGGAGCAATAGGAACAGAGGGTCGGGGATGTCGTCCCGGGAGGAAACCACCACAAGAACTACCCTCGGTAGCCAATAACTGCACAACGTAATCGAGTGAAATCGTGAATGCCCCACGTCGGGCGGCCGGGGAAGATTCCGGAAAATAGTCCGGTCGATGTGTCGATCGGGCTCCGTCCCGTTCGACGCAAGGGGTGAGAGGCGGGGAAAGCACCCCCCTCGCACCGGCCGCGCCCCACGCGGCACCGTTCTGCTCAGGAGGATCCCATGGCACCCGAACCGACCGTCCCCGTCGCCGTCCGCACCCTGGAGGTACCGGGAGCGCGCCTGCACTACGAGGTGCGTGGCGCGGGCCCGCTCGTGGTGCTGGTCGGCGCCCCGATGGACGCCGTCGCCTTCGCGCCGCTGGCCGATCTGCTCGCCGCCGACCACACGGTCCTCACCACCGACCCCCGGGGCATCAACCGCAGTTCGGTCGACGACCCGGACAGCGACTCCACACCCGCGATGCGCGCCGACGACCTCTCCCGGCTCATCACCCACCTCGACGCGGGCCCGGCCGTGGTCCTGGGCTCCAGCGGCGGTGCGGTCAGCGCGCTCGCCCTGGTGGAGGCACACCCCGAGCAGGTGCGCACCGTCATCGCCCATGAGCCCCCGCTGGACGAACTCCTCGACGACCGCGACGAGGTCCGCGCCCGGACCGACGACATGATCGCCACCTACCTCGGTGGCGATGTGCTGGGAGCCTGGCGGATGTTCTTCGACCAGGCCGACATCGAGCTGCCCGACGGCGCCGTCGAGCACATGTTCGGCGGGGAGCGCGATCCTCAGGTGGCCGCCGACGAGCGCTTCTGGTTCGCACACGAGATGCGTCCGACCGTGCGGTGGCTGCCCGACATCTCCGCGCTCGGCTCGGCCTCCACCCGTGTCGTGGTGGGGATCGGCGCGGACTCGGCGGGCCAGAGCTGCGACCGTACGTCGAGGGCTCTCGCCGCGGGACTCGGGATCGAGCCCACGATCTTCCCCGGCGACCACACCGGATTCGCCGACGACCCGGAGAAGTTCGCCGTGCGCCTGCGCGAGGTCCTGCTCGGGCAGTGACCACCCGGAGCGCCGACCCGGCCGGCCCACCG
>NZ_JBSGUP010001002.1:0-1963 GCF_053607985.1 Streptomyces sp. NPDC055078 | reverse complement strand
GGATGCCGATGTAGCGGGCGCCCCGCAGTTTGCTGTCGGGGGTGGCGACGGCGACCCCTGCGGCGTACCGCGAGCCGATCTTGTTGGCGAGCCCGGGACGGGCGTTGGCCTCATGGACGACGATCGGCACCCCGCGCCGCTTGGCGGCGAGATACCCGGGCAGGGCCACATAGCCGCCGAAGCCGACGACGCAGTCGGCCTTGGTGCGCTCCAGGACCTGCTCGGCGGCCTTGATGGTGCCGCGCAGCCGTCCCGGTACGGTGATCAGTTCCGGTGTGGGCTTGCGCGGCAGCGGCACGGCGGGGATGAGCGCCAGTTCGTACCCCCGCTCCGGGACGAGCCTGGTCTCCAGTCCGCGCTCTGTGCCGAGGGCAGTGATGCCCACGGTCGGGTCCTGCCTGCGCAGGGCGTCCGCGAGGGCGAGCGCGGGCTCGATGTGGCCGGCGGTCCCCCCACCGGCGAGTACGACATGCACCGAAATTCACCGCTCTCCGGACGGACGCTTCTTGACGCGCCGTCTCATCGACTTCCATCTCACCCCTGGCCTCCGCATGGCCAGGGCCGCTTTCGCGGCGGGATCCTCTCGCGCGAAGGCGATCAGCAGCCCGATGGCGAACATGGACGGCAGCAGGGCCGACCCTCCGTAGGAGAACAGCGGGAGCGGGACACCGGCGATCGGCAGCAGACCGAGCACCGCACCGACGTTGACCACGGCCTGTGCCGTGATCCAGGTGGTCACGCCTCCCGCGGCGTACCTCACGAAGGGGTCCTCCGTGCGTCCGGCCACGCGGATACCCGCATAGCCTAGAGCCGCGAACAGGGCGAGTACCGACAGCGTCCCCGCCAGGCCAAGCTCCTCCCCGGCGATGGCGAAGATGAAATCGGTGTGCGGCTCAGGGAGTTGTCCCCATTTCTCCACACTCGCGCCGAGGCCCGAACCGAACCATCCGCCGGAGGCGAGGGCGTAGATCCCGTGCACCGCCTGCCAGCACTCCCCCTTGGGGCCGAGGTCGATGGCGCCGATGCAGGAGAGCCGGGACATCCGGTTCTCATTGGTCCTGATGAGCGCGAAGCCGACGAGGGCGGCGACGCCGAGAACTCCGGCGAACAGCCGGGTGGGCGCCCCGGCCAGCCACAGCAGTCCGAAGAGGATCGCGGTGAGGATGATCGCGGTGCCCATGTCACCGCCGAGCATGATCAGACCGAGCAGCATGAAGGCGACCGGGACGAGCGGCACCAGCATGTGTTTCCACTGGTTCAGCAGTCGCTTGTCCTGTTTGCGCGCGAGCAGGTCGGCGCCCCACAGGATCAGTGCCAGCTTGCCGAACTCACTGGGCTGGAGCTGGAAGGGGCCGCCGAGGGAGAGCCAGTTCTGATTGCCGTTGACCTCAAGCCCTATCCCCGGGACCTGCACCAGCACCATCAGGAAGACGGTGACCATGAGCAGCGGGTAGGCCAGCGCGCGGTGCAGTTTGGACGGCATACGGGAGGCCAGCAGCAGCAGTCCGGTACCGATGGCCGCGGCGAGGAACTGTTTGCGGAAGAAGTACGAGGCGGGGAGCGACAGCTCCAGCGCCTTGATCATCGAGGCGGAGTACACCATCACCAGGCCGAGCACGGTGATCAGCAGGCTGCTGCCGAGGATGAGGTAGTAGGCGGTCAGCGGCCGGTCCCAGGCCCGGCGGGCCCGCTCGTACAGCCGTCGGACGCCACTGCTCCGGGGCGGGCGCGGCGCCCGGGGCGTACGCGCGCCGCCGCGTGCGGCGGCCGACCTGCGGCCGAGCGTTCCTCCGGTACGGCTGCGCAGCGCGAGGCCCGGACGCGACGCCTTCGCGCGTACGCCCGCGCGTACCGGAATCGCCATGGCCGGGCCGCCCGCCAGGGCGGGAGCGAGCACGGGCACCGGAAGGCGCACGGCTCGCGCCCATGCCGGACGGCGCCGCGGCACCCGGGACACGGAACC
>NZ_JBSGUP010001001.1:0-1964 GCF_053607985.1 Streptomyces sp. NPDC055078 | reverse complement strand
CCACCGCGTCCGGCCCGTCCGTCGCGTTCACCGCGTTCACCGCGTCCGTCGCGTCCGGCACGTCCGCCACGTCCGCCACGGGCCGTGGGACCGCCGTACGGCAGGCGTCTTCGAGCGGTTCCTCGATCCGGTCGGCGAGCACCCGCTCGAAGAGCCTGAGCGGCAGCGGCGGGTCCGCCCGCAGATCCTCGATCGCGATCCCGCCGTCGTCCACGACGGCGAGTACATCGAGCCGGGCGCCGTCGGCGAAGGTGAACCGGACGTCGCACCAGGCCGAGGCGGAGGTCCCACCTCCGGCGGGAGGCTCGGTGGTGGTGACGGTGCCGTGGCCCTGGATCTCCCATACGGGTGGATACGGAAGGGCCTGATTCGCGTCATACTGATCATTAGCGTTAAGAAACGTAGTTTCTTGCACAATTAACACGTAACCAGTCAATTCCTGACAGTGCTGTGCGGCACGCACGCCCTCGTGCCCCAAGGCACCCTGTCAGCGCATCTCCACAGGCCGGGATACCGGTGCGATGCTGGTATTCCTCCTGCGGGAAGGAGCACGGCCGTGCTTCGAGTCGCCGTCGTCGGATCGGGACCCAGCGGGGTCTACGCCGCGCAGGGTCTCGTCCAGCAGAGCCGGTTCCCGGATGTCCGGGTGCATGTGCTGGACCGGCTCCCCTGCCCCTATGGGCTGGTCCGCTACGGGGTCGCACCCGACCACGAGAAGATCAAGTCCCTGCAGAACAACCTCCGTGCCGTTCTGGAACACGAGCGGATCGAGTTCATCGGCAATGTCGAGGTCGGCGCGGGCGCCCTCGGCCCCCGGCGGCTCCTGGAGCTGTACCACGCCGTCGTGTACTGCGTGGGAGCCGCCAGGGACCGCAGGCTCGCCATCCCCGGCGAGGATCTGCCGGGCAGCCATTCGGCCACGGACTTCGTCTCCTGGTACAGCGCGCACCCCGACGCGGCGGCCAATGGTTTCGCGCTCACCGCGCGCTCGGCCGTGGTGATCGGCGTGGGCAATGTGGCCGTCGACGTGGCCCGTGTCCTCGCCCGGGGCGCGGACGAGCTGCGGCCGACCGATGTACCGCAGGCCGCGCTCGGCGCGCTCGCGCGGAGCCGGGTGCGCGAGGTGCACATGGTGGGCAGGCGGGGCCCCTCACAGGCCAAGTTCACCACCAAGGAACTGCGCGAGCTTGGCTCGCTCACCTCGGCCGATGTCCTGGTCGACCCCTCGGACCTGGCCCTCGACCCGGCGTACGCCTCCCGGGAACTGGCGGCCTCGCTGCCGGCGGTCGGCCGGCGCAATCTCGAAGTCGTACGGGGCTGGGCCGAGCGGCCCGCCGGGGCCCGGGACCCGGACCGGGAGCGCCGGATCCGGCTGCGGTTCTTCCTGCGCCCGGTGGAACTGCTGGAGCGGGGCGGCAGGGTCGGGGGCGTACGGTTCGAGCGGACCGCGCCGGACGGCGACGGAGGTGTGCGGGGCACGGGCGCGTACGAGGACATCGACGCGGAGCTGGTGCTGCGGGCCGTCGGCTACCGGGGGGTGCCGCTGCCCGGACTGCCGTTCGACACCGGGCGCGGAACGGTGCCGCACACCGCCGGACGGGTGCTGCGGGACGGGGTGCCGTCGACCGGCGAGTACGTCGCGGGCTGGATCAAGCGCGGCCCCACCGGGGTGATCGGCACCAATCGGCCGTGCGCCAAGGAGACGGTGGCGTCGCTGCTCGACGACGCGGCCTCGCTCGCGCTGCGTCCGGTGGCCGACGATCCGCTGGCCGAGCTGCGCGCCGCCGGGCACCGGCCGGTCGAGTGGCCGGGCTGGGAGGCGATCGTGACCGCCGAGTCCGCGCTCGGGGCGGCGCTGGGCCGGCGGTCCGTCAAGATCCCCGACTGGGAGGGTCTGCTGGACGCGGCCGGGCGCTGAGCCGCCTCCGGTGCGGCGGCCGAGCGGCTCGGCCGCCGTACCGGAG
>NZ_JBSGUP010001000.1:0-1968 GCF_053607985.1 Streptomyces sp. NPDC055078 | reverse complement strand
GGACCCCCAGCTCCTCAAACGCCGGAGGGGCTGAGTTCGGTGCCCCCGGACCCAGCTCGTCAAACGCCGGAGGGGCTGATTTCGCCTCCCCGCAGGCGATTGAGGAGCAGGCCCTGGTGCACCCCCCCCCGGCACGGGGCCCGAGGCAACGGGTGTCAGCGGGTGCCGAGGAGGTGGTCGAGGGCGAGTTGGTCGAGGGACTCGAAGGCCATGCCGCGTTCCGCCGCCGCGTCCGCGTCGAAGGACTCGTAGGCGCTCCGGTCCGAGAGCAGCGCGGAGAGACCGTCCGCCGCTGTCGGGACGGCGAGTTCGCCGAGGCGGGCCGCCCGGAGCGCGGCGTGCACCTCGGGGTCCGCGCGGAACGAGGCCGCGCGCTCGCGCAGGATCAGATAGTTGCGCATACAGCCGGCCGCGGAGGCCCACACGCCGTCGGCGTCCTCCGTACGCGGGGGCTTGAAGTCGAAGTGGCGGGGCCCGTCGTACCCGCCGGTCTCCAGGAGGTCCACGAGCCAGAAGGCGGAGCGCAGGTCCCCGGCGCCGAAGCGCAGGTCCTGGTCGTACTTGATGCCGTTCTGGCCGTTGAGGTCGATGTGGAAGAGTTTGCCCGCCCAGAGTGCCTGGGCGATGGAGTGGGTGACGTTCAGCCCGGCCATCTGCTCATGGCCGACCTCGGGGTTCACGCCGTACAGCTCCGGCCGCTCCAGTCGTTCGATGAAGGCGAGAGCGTGGCCGACGGTGGGCAGCAGGATGTCGCCGCGCGGCTCGTTGGGCTTGGGCTCGATGGCGAACCGGAGGTCGTAGCCCTGCCCGGTGACGTACTCGCCCAGAAGGTCGAAGGCTTCCTTCAGCCGGTCGAGGGCGGTACGGACGTCCTTGGCCGCGCCGGACTCCGCGCCCTCGCGCCCGCCCCAGGCGACATAGACGCGAGCCCCGAGGTCGGCCGCGAGGTCGATGTTCCGGATGGTCTTGCGCAGGGCGTAGCGGCGGATGTCGCGGTCGTTGGCGGTGAAGCCGCCGTCCTTGAAGACGGGGTGGGTGAAGAGATTGGTGGTGGCCATCGGTACCACCAGACCGGTGTCGTCCAGCGCCTGCCGGAACCGCTTGATGTGCGTGGCGCGCTCGGCGTCGGACGCGCCGAACGGGATCAGGTCGTCGTCGTGGAAGGTGACTCCGTACGCACCGAGTGCGGCGAGCCGGTGGACGGTATCGACGGGGTCGAGCGGCGGGCGGGTCGCGTCCCCGAAGGGGTCCCTGCCCTGCCAGCCGACCGTCCAGAGGCCGAAGCTGAACTTGACCCTGTCATCGGCGGGGGCCGGGGTGAAGCGTTCCGTCATCGCTGTGACCACCTTCGATCCACTGTTTGTTTTCTGACCTAACTAATGATGCACACCCGACCGCTGCGACAGAAGACCCTCAACACCTGTTCCTTCAGAAGCGGTTGACGTAATTTGTTCACTCCACGGCCAAATCGGCCGAGTCATTGTAGTCATGGTGGGAACAGAGCGCGGGGGACGAGAGGTGGAGGCATGCCGACGCAGCCGGTCGTCATCGGCGTGGACAGTTCGACCCAGTCGGCCAAGGCGGTGTTCATCGAGGCGGCGACGGGCCGGACGCTCGGCGCCGGCCGGGCGGCGCACCGGGTCAGCGGCGATGGGGGCGCCAGGGAGAGCGATCCGGAGGAGTGGTGGAGCGCCCTGCGGGACGCGGTCGCGGGCGGGCTCAAGGACCTTAAGGACTCCGGGGTCCCCGTGTCCGCCGTGGTGGGCATCGCGGTCGCGGGACAGCAGCACGGGCTGGTGGTCCTGGACCGCGCCGGGCGCCCGGTGCGTCCCGCGCTGCTGTGGAACGACACCCGCTCGGCTCCCCAGGCCGCCGCGCTGGCCGGGGCCCTGGGCGGCCCGGACGCCTGGACGGCACGTACCGGCTCGGTGCCGGTCGCCGCGATGACGGCGGCGAAGTGGCAGTGGC
>NZ_JBSGUP010000999.1:0-1984 GCF_053607985.1 Streptomyces sp. NPDC055078 | reverse complement strand
CGGTGGGCACAGTCGGGTGATCGGGTCAGCCCGCTCAGCCGAAGAGGTTGTACGACTTCCAGCCGGTCCCGAAGAGGACCCGCTTTCCGAAGTTCCCGGTCGACGCCCCGGAGCCGGGGTAGAGCCACAGCTTGCCCGCCGTGTCCCGGGTCAGCAGGTCCGGGTGGCCGTCGGCGTTGACATCACCGGTGGTGGCCAGCGCGTTCATGCCCTTCATGGACGCGGCGAGCAGGGTCCTGGGCGCCAGCGGGGTCTTCGCGCTGCCGGTGCCCTTGTAGAGGTAGAACTTGCCGCCGGCGCCACGGGCCAGGACATCGGCCTTGCCGTCGGCGTTGTAGTCGCCGTGGCCGCGGACCATGTCGAACTGGCTCCAGCCACTGCCGATCAGAACGCGCGCGGCGAAGGTGCCGTTGCCCCGCCCCGGGTAGAGGTACGCCTTGCCACTGGATTCCACGGTCATCAGGTCCGGCAGTTCGTCACCGGTCAGATCGCCGGGCACCAGGATCTGCCGATGGCCGCGCCAGCCCTTGGCGATGATCTTGGTCTTGGTGGCGTTGTAGGACCAGTGCACGTCGCCGTTGGGGAGGCGGTAGACGACATCCTGGTAGTCGTCCCGGTCCAGGTCGGCCTGGACCAGCAGATTCACCCCGCCGAAGTTGGGATACGTGTACTTGCGGGTGATCCCGGTGCCCCGCGACATCCAGCCGTACAGCGTGCTGCCGGAGCGGGCGAGCAGATCGGCGGTGTGGTCGTCGCCGCTCCAGTTGGTGTCGTTGACGCGGGCGCGGATTCCGGCCTGGAAGGCGCTCGCCTTGGCGTAGACGCCGTACTTGCCCCGTGCGGAGCAGTCGATGTCACCCCAGGAGACGATGCCGGCGAGCCTGCCGCCCACGACCAGCGGTCCGCCGGAGTCACCGTTGCAGGTGGTCTCGGAGGTGCTGTCGCTGCCGGTGGGCGCCTTGCCGGCGCAGTACATCGTGCCGGCCTTGAAGTAGGAGCCGTACGCGGTCCGGCAGGCGGTGTCGGACTGGGCGTCCGCGTCGGCGACCTTCAGCCGGTCGGAGGCGCTGTTGGGGTTGGTGGAGCTGGTGCGGCCCCAGCCGTACACCTTGCCGTCCGTGCCCGGCCGGTAGAGCGCCGCGTCGGACGACCTGACGAGCGGCAGCGGCCTGGCCTTGACCGGCGAGGTCAGGGTGAGGACGGCCACGTCGTTGTTGATGGTGGCGGAGTCGTATCTGGCGTGGTTCCACTGGCGGTACGCGCCGCGGACCTGGCCGCCGTGGAAGTCGAGGATCGGGTTGCCCTGCGGGTCCGTGCGGCCGGTGTCGGTGGGCGTCCGGTCGGTGCCGGTGACGACCGCTCCGGTCCGTGCCCAGTCGATGCCCTGGACGCAGTGGGCCGCGGTGACGATCTTCGTCGGGGCGACGACGGCGCCTCCGCAGAAGTAGCTGCCCTGGGAGTCGGCGAAGTAGAGCTGGGCCATCCACGGCGCCGAGGCGATGGACGCCGGCTTGCCGCCGATGATGCGGGCGCCCGGCGCCGACTTCGGCTTGGCGGCGCCGCGCGGGGCCGGGGCGGCGGAGCCCTTCGTGGCCGCGTCGGCCGCGATGGCCTCGGCCACGCGCTCGCGGAGTTCCCGCTGTGTCGGCTCGGCGGGCTGTCCGGCCGTGGCGACGGACGGTGCGCCGCTGTTCTCCGCGGCCTGTGAACCTGTCGCCAGCAGGCCCGTACCGGCCAGGGCTATGACGGTCGCGACGGCGGGTATCTCACGTCTCAGCCGGCGCTGGGGCCGACCACCACGGGTGCGTTGCTGCACTCGGTAACCACCTTGGTCTGTGCCGGTGGAGCGCGAGCGCCCCACCGGGGAAATGATGGCGGCGGGGCGCGAAGAATATGCGGGCAGCCCTGGTCCGAGGCCCCCCGGCCTCTCCTGGCACTGCGGAATCCCCCCGGATCCCCCCACCTGAACGGGCCGATCGTAGGT
>NZ_JBSGUP010000998.1:0-2001 GCF_053607985.1 Streptomyces sp. NPDC055078 | reverse complement strand
TCCCAGGACCCCGCATCCGGCTGCCTAGCGTGCGAGTGACCGATCAGCCCTGACCTCGTTCCCCCGTACGGGGGAACGACCAATCTGATCAGAACCGAGGTGTACGCCATGGTGGCCCCGCCCGACAACGATGTGATCTGGGCCCGCTCCCTCCACCACTCCCACAGCGGATCGCCCGCGCTCGCCGGTGTCTCGCTCGGAGTGCGGGAGGGCGAGATCCTCGCCGTCTGCGGCCCGCGCGGCAGCGGCAAGACCACGCTGCTGCGCGCTCTGTCCGGCCAGTTCGTCGCCGACGAGGGCGAGGTGTGGTTCAACAGCTCCCCCGTGCACACGCTGCCGCCGGGCCGGCGCGAGCAGCTGCGGCGCGAGCGGTTCGGCTGGCTCGGCCCCGAGTCCGCGCTCGTGCCCGAGCTGACCGGCTGGGAGAACGCCGCCCTGCCGCTGCTGTTGCGCGGCGTCCCGCGCCGCCACGCGAAGACCGCCGCCATGGAGTGGCTGGAGCGCCTCGACATCGGCGCCTGCGCCCGCAGCAGGCCGTACGCCCTGACCCGGGCACAGCGCCAGCGGGTAGCCACCGCGCGCGCCCTCGCGGGCACCCCGTCCGTGCTCTTCGCCGACGAGCCGACCGCGTCCCTGCACCGCGCCGACCGCGCCCATGTGCTGCGTACGCTGCTGGCCGCCGCCCGCTCGCACCGGATCACGGTCCTGCTGGCCACCCACGACCCGGAGGTGGCGGCCCTCGGGGACCGTACGGTCACCCTCGTCGACGGCCGCCGGGTCGGCGCGGCTGCCCCGGCCGGGACGGAAGGCCGGGCCGAGTGCTCGCTCTCCGTCTGACCCGTGGCGCCCACCCCCTGGTCCTGCTGCGCCGGCTGCTGGTGGCGGCGGCATCGGCGGGGGTCGGCTTTCTGCTGCTGTCGTCGCTGACCTACGCGCTCTCCCATCCCGGGCAGTCCGCGACGTCCCTGCTGCGGCTGACCTGGTGTCTGATCCCGCTCGCCGCGACCGTGCACTTCGCCGTGGCGGTGGCCCGTACGGATCCGAGCACCCGCCCGCGCACCGGTCTTTCGGCCATCGGTCTCGGCCCCGGCCGGCTCGCCGCGCTGGCCGCCGTCTCGACCGCCGTGTCGGGCACGCTCGGCAGCATGGTCGCCCTGCTGTTCTTCCTGCATCTGCGGGGCGATCTGACGGGCCTGCCGTTCGACGGCGCCGCGTCCGAACTGCTGGCGGCCCGGCAGCCGCTGCCGCTCGCGGCGGCGCTCACCCTGCTGGCGCTCGTCCCGCTGACGGCCACCGTCGCGACGGCGCTCACCCTGCGCCGGCGCCCCGGCGGCACCGAGCCCTTCCCGCCGCCCGTTCGGCCTCCCGGCGGACTGCCGTGGGGCTGCGCGCTGGTCGCGGCGGGCCTGGCGGTCGGCACCTATGCGGCCCGCACCCGGGCCGACGCCTCCCTGCCGCTGCCCGGCGAGTTCGAGGCGAACCCGGTCGGTGTCCTCACCGGGTGGGCGCTCACCGCCGTGGGTCTCGCCATCGCTGGACCCGCCCTCACCCATCTCTGCGGACGCCTCCTCCAGGCGCTGCGACCCGGGCCCGCCCGGCTGCTCGCGGGACGCACCCTGATGACGGAGTCCCGGCGTATCGGCCGTCCGCTGGGTGTGGTGTGCGCGGTCGCCTCGGCGGTGATCGCCGCCTGGACGCTGTACGACGCGGGCCCCCGCCCCTTCGGACCGCTGACGGGCCTGGGCGCGGCCCTGGTCATCGCCTGCACCACGGCGACCCTGCTCACCTCGGTGCTGGAGGCCCGGCAGTCCCGCGCCCGCGCCACGGGGGACCTCCGGCGCCTCGGCGCCCCGGCCCGGACCCTGCGGCTGGCGGCGGTCCTGCGGGTGCTGGTCCTGCTGGTGGTCCTCGCCCCGCTGACCTGGTCGGTGGCGACGCTTGCGGCGGTCCCGCTGCGGGTCTGACCGGCTTGGCACCGGGGGGGTTTAGTGGAGTTTAGAT
>NZ_JBSGUP010000997.1:0-2023 GCF_053607985.1 Streptomyces sp. NPDC055078 | reverse complement strand
GACGCCACCCGGCCGGGGAGCTGAGAGAAGAACGAGGCCGCCTGCGACAGGAACGACGAGATCGCCGCGCGCGCCGAGTTGAAGGCGTTCCGGAAGGCCGTGAGAATCCCGGAACCCAGCGACGCCAGCGCGTTGTAGACCCGCCCCGGCAGCTCGGTGAAGATGAAGATCACGGCGGCCACGGCGGTGAGCAGCGCGATGCCGACGGCCGCGACGGCGTTCACGAACAGATCGACCAGCAGGCCGGGCAGGGCCGCCAGCCCGGCGAGGATCCGGCCCGGCAGTAGCACGAAGAAGTTGATCACCGCGCTGAAGCCGGTGGTCAAGGCGGTGCCGAGGGTCGTGAACAGCGACGAGAAAAAGCCGGTCACGGTCGACGCCAGCGATGACAGGGCAGCGATGATCCGGCCCGGCAGGCCGACGATGAACGTGATCGCCGAGGCCAGTCCGGAGATCAGCCCCCCGAGGACGCCGACCACGGCCTGGATCACCGGAACCACGGCGTTGATCGTCAGCCAGGAGACGAACCCGGCGGCGATGGCCAGCAGCGGGGCCAGCATCCGGATCAACAGGGCGTTCAGCGGCGCCACCGCGCCGACGAGCTGGACGATCGGCGGCAGGAGCGGGAGGAGCGCCTGCACCACGGCGTTGAAGGCCGCGATGATCGGCGGCAGGACGGGCAGCAGCGCCTCGACCAGCGCCTGGATCACCGGGACCAAGGCGGCTGCCACCTGGGCGAGCACGCCCGCCAGGGACGACAGCAGCGGGGACAGGCCCCGGACCAGCTCGGCGACCGCCTGACCTACCCCGGTCGCCAGCGGGGTCAGCGCGCCGACCAGGGCGACGAACGCCGCAGTGATCGGCGGCAGGATCGGCATCAGCGCCCCGACCAAAGTGGCAATAATTTGGGCAAAGGCCGCAGCCAGGGCGGACAGTACCGGGGCCAGCGCCGTGGCGACGACGTTGACCAACTGGCCCACCAGCGGCAGCAGCGGGGCCAGCGCGTTGATCACTGCGGCGATCGACGCACCGAGCGGGCCGAGGCTCGGGCCGATCGCGGCGAAGGCGCCGGCCAGCGCACTCGCGACGGACTGGAGGCTCGGCGCGATGGCCGCCAACGCGGGGCCGAGCGCGTTGACCAGGCCGACGATCGCCGGGCCGAGGGTGGAGAAGACGGGGCCGAGGGCAGGCGCGATGGCACCGACCTGGGTGACCACCGCGGCGAGGATCGGACCGAGCTGCGCCGCGATCGTGGCGACCGTCTGGAACAGGCCGGTGATCGCCGTCTGGCCCTGGGCCGAGTTGACGAACGCCGCGAACGAGCGGGTGATCTCCTGGATGTTGCCGAGGAGCCCGCCGCCGGACACCTGCGCCGCCCCGAAGACGCCGGACAGGATCGAGCCGACGTTCCCGATGATGTCGCCGAGCTGCGCGAAAACGTTCAGCGCCTGGTCGACCCAGCGCACCGCGTCCCCGCCGGACGCGATCCGCTGGAGGAACAGGCCGAACCGCTCGCCGACGCCCGCGATCCCCGACGCCAGCTCGGCACCGAACCGGTCGCTGATGACGGCCGCGACCTGGAGGAAGCCCGCGGTGAGCTTGTTCGTCGTCTGCGCGAGACCGCCGACGGCCTGTTCCGCGCCGCCGAGGATGCTCTTCACGTTGGCGACGCCCTGCGCGCCCTGGAGGTAGCCGGTGACCCCCAGCGCCGCCCGCCCCCAGGCCGCCGCAATACCGGTCAACCCCGACTGGAGCGGCCCGCGCAGCGCCGACGCGACCTTGGTGATCTCCCCCTCAAGCTGGGAGAAGAACGCTTCCTGGACGCTCTCGCGCAGGGCCTCGAAGGCAGGCTTGAGCGCCCGCACTTCCCGCGCTGCGGCCTGCGCCGCAGGGGACAAGTCTTCGAGGGACTTCTGGAACTCCTCGGCGGTGCCGGTCAGGGCCGCGCCGAACGACTCCTGGACCCCTTGCAGGGCCAGCCTCAGCGCACCGAGCGCGGCCTGGAAGCCAAGGACCACCGCCG
>NZ_JBSGUP010000996.1:0-2023 GCF_053607985.1 Streptomyces sp. NPDC055078 | reverse complement strand
GTTCGGGGATATCCGCCGAATGATCCGGCACCAAAGGTCAGCCGACCGTGCCCTCCCAGGTCCGCTGGATACGGTTCATCCCGGCGAGCCAGCGCTCGGGGCCTCGGCCCTGGCCCGGTAGTAACCCGCGACCTCGGGGTGCGGCAGGATCAGGAAGCGGTCGGCGCCGATCCCGTCGATGAGGGCGTCGGCGACAACCGCGGGCCCGATCGCGGTGGGGGCGAGCACCGGTTCGCCCGCCGAGCCGGCCGCGGTGAGCATGTCCGTACGCACACCCTGAGGGCAGATCGCGTGCACCTTCACCCCGCGGTGGCGCCGATCTCGGCGGCGACCGCTCCGGCCCTGTCCGCGTCGAGGTCGTTGACCACGACCCGGGCGCCCTCCGCCGCGAACCGGCGGGCCGGCGCGGCGCCGATGCCGCCGCCCGCGCCCGTGATCACCACTGCGGCACCCCGCACCGTATCCATCGGTCTCCGTCTCTCTCCGCCAACGGCTCCTCTCAGCAGACTAACCAGTCGGTATGTTCCGGGGAAGGGGGCGGACACGGCGCCGGGGTCGTTCCGCGCGGGCGGCACCCGCGCTAGCGTGCGTGGCCATGACAAAGAGCCTCCAGGGAGGGAGTCCGATGGGTCTGTCCAGACGGGGACTACTGGCCGCGGGCGGCGCGCTGGCCGCGAGCGGGGCCGCCACGGAGGCGGTGGCGGACACGGACGGCCGCCGCCGGGTCCGTACGGGATTCGACCGGCTCGCCGCCGACGGCTACGCCCTGCTCTCCGGCGAACGCGTCGGGGTGGTCACCAACCCGACCGGGATCACCTCCGGCGTACGCCACATCGTGGATGTGATGCACGCCGACGACCGGGTGAAGCTGACCGCCGTCTTCGGCCCGGAGCACGGATTCCGCGGTACGGCACAGGCCGGCGGCTCCGAAGGGCGCTACGACGACCCGGCGACCGGACTGCCCGTCTACGACACGTACCAGAAGTCCGGTCAGCCGCTCGCCGACATCTTCACCGCGTCGGGCGTGGACACGGTCGTCTTCGACATCCAGGACGCGGGCGCCCGCTTCTACACCTACATCTGGACGCTGTACGACTGCATGCGGGCCGCCGCGCTCGCGCGGAAACGGTTCGTCGTCCTTGACCGGCCCAACCCGGTGACCGGCCGCGCCGCCCTCGGACCGGTGCTGGACCGGGCGTTCGCGACGTTCGTGGGCCGGGAGCCGATCGCGCAGGCGCACGGGATGACGGTGGTGGAGCTGGCGGGTCTCTTCAACGGCGAGTTCCTGGCGGACAGTCCGGTGGAACTGGAGACCGTACGGATGTCGGGGTGGCGGCGCTCGCACTTCTTCGACCGTACGGCACTGCCCTGGGTGCCGCCGAGCCCCAATATGCCGACCCCCGACACCGCGCTGGTGTACGCGGGCACCTGTCTCTTCGAGGGCACGAACCTGTCGGAGGGGCGGGGCACGACCCGCCCGTTCGAACTGCTGGGCGCCCCGGATCTCGACCGGCGCTGGGCCGAGGCCGCGAACGCCCTGGAACTGCCCGGGGTGCGGCTGCGCGAGGCGTACTTCACCCCCACGTTCAGCAAGCATGCGGGCAAGACCGTCGGCGGGGTCCAGCTGCATGTCCACGACCGGGCCGCGTTCGACCCGGTCCGTACCGGCATCGCACTGCTGGTGACCGCCAAACGCTCATCGAGCGACTTCCGCTGGGTGAACGGCAACTGGATCGACAAGCTCACCGGCTCCACCAGGGTCCGCACCATGATCGACGCGGGGGCCGGGACGGACGATGTCGTCGGGGCGTGGCAGGGCGAACTGGCCGCGTTCCGGGCGGTGCGCAGGCGGTATCTGCGCTACTGACTGTCGGGCGGCGACGGGCGACGGGCTTCAGGGGTGTCCGGGCGTCCGGTATCCGGCGTCATGTGCCAGGCGTCAGGCGTACGGAACCGTTGGGGCGTACGGGGCGGGCGCCGGGGGCGTGCGGCGGCCCGCCGCACCCGGACACGGGGGCCGGCC
>NZ_JBSGUP010000995.1:0-2029 GCF_053607985.1 Streptomyces sp. NPDC055078 | reverse complement strand
CGGCCGCCCGGCGACTGGGCGAACCGGCGGCCCTGACGGGATGATCCCGCGCCCCCTGGCCGGAGGCAGCACCCACCACTGTGTGCCTGCCATGACACACTGCGTGTCAACACGCTTTCGGGAAAAGGGAGTTGCGGCCGAGGGGTAGGCGCGGTCCGCCCTCGCGGCTCGGGGACCGGACCCGGTGTCCCGACAGCACGGCCCGTCGCCCCACGGAAACGGCGGAGAACGGCCGACCCGCCGCACGGACCGAGTCCCGACCGAACATGGAGGACGAGCATGACGGACGCCCCCGACGACTCCGGAATGATCGACACCAGCAGGCCGCATCCCGCGCGTATGTACGATTATTACCTTCAGGGGAAGGACCACTACCCGGCCGACGCCGCGGCGGCCGAGCAGGTGCTCGCCCTGGTTCCGCACGGCAGGGCCGCCGCGCTGGCCAACCGCCGCTTTATGCACCGGGCCGTCCGCGGGCTCGCCCAGCAGGGCGTCCGCCAGTTTCTCGACGTCGGCACCGGCATACCCACCGAGCCCAACCTCCATCAGGTCGCCCAGGGTGTCGCGCCGGACACCCGGGTGGCGTACGTGGACAACGACCCCATCGTGCTCCGGCACGCCGAGGCGCTGCTGCGCGGCACTCCCGAGGGCCGGACGGAGTACATCCAGGCCGATGTCCGGGACCCGGACACCATCCTCGAAGGCGCGCGTTCCGTGCTCGACTTCGACCAGCCCATCGCCCTCTCCCTGGTGGCGCTGCTGCACTTCGTCCCCGACGAGCACGACCCCCGGGGAATCCTTGCGCGACTCCTCGAACCCCTCGCCCCCGGCAGCCATCTGGTGCTCTCTCACGGGACGGGCGACCGCGACCCCGCCGCCACCGTCGAACGGGTCGTGGAGATCTACCGGAACGGCGGAGTGCCGCTCCAGATGCGCTCGCGGGCCGAGTTCGCCGCGTTCTTCGACGGACTGGAACTGATCGGCCCCGGAGTCCAGCTCGTCTCGGACTGGAACCCGGAACCCGGTGATCAGGAACCCGGGGGGATGCCGGCACCGCTGTACGGGGGAGTCGCCGTCAAGGTGTGAGGCGGGTGCCCGCGTCCCGCCGGTCCGGTCCCTCACCCGACCGGACCCGGGAGGCCAGGCCATCGGACCCGGGAGGCCGGGCCACCGGGTCCGGATGTGCCCCGGCGCACCGGGCCGGTCTGCTCCGGATGGGCGATGTGTTGCGGTCCGGGGCACCTCGGGTCACTCTGTTGAGTGACCCAGAAGCGACACATGGTCACTCTTCGCACTCGGGGTCCTGTAGCCGAAGAGACCAGCCCGGTCGCGGTGAGGAGCCAACGGTCATGCACGTTCAGGCCGCCTGCCGGTACACCGTGGAAGTGCAGGCATCAACCGAGCGGATACCTCAGATCCGGCGCATCCTCGGGGCGCATCTGAGGTACTGGAAGCTCGAACCCCATATCAACCCCGTCTGCCGGGCGGTCGACGAGCTGATCGCCAATGTGGTGCGGCACGTCCCCGGTGACAAGACCTGCGTGGTCGAGCTGCGCTGGACCGGACGCCATCTGATCGTGTCCGTCGCCGACAACGATCCCCGGATGCCCCGGCTGACCAGCTCCTGCCCCGCCACCGGCGGACTCGCCACCGTCGCGGTGCTCAGCGACAGCTGGGGCACCTGTGGTACGGCCACGGGCAAGGTGATCTGGTTCAGCAGGCGGGTGAAGCAGGCCGAGCGCGTCCCGCGCACCGCCCGCGCGCCGATGCCACCCGTCCGGGAGGTCAGGCCGCTGCCCGCCGATACGCCCGTCGAGTGGGATCTCGACTGGGGGACCCGGCAGGGAGCCCGGGAACCCGGCCGGATCGCCGCCGCCCGCTGATCCCCTGCGGCACACGGGACCGCACCCCCGCGCCGGGTACCGGCCGCGGGGGGGGGGGGGGCGCGGGGCCGCGCCCCCCCCGCCCCGCCCGCCGGGCCCCCCCCCCCCGGGCGGGGCCCCGACCCGGAGCCCGGCGGCCCCCCCCC
>NZ_JBSGUP010000994.1:936-2032 GCF_053607985.1 Streptomyces sp. NPDC055078 | reverse complement strand
GCCCCCGGCGAGGCGGCGGCGCGGCAGCGGATCGAGAACCGGGACGTCGACGGGGCGCTCATCGTGAACCCCCGGGGAACCGCCGACAGGCTGCTGGTCGCCAGCGCGTCGGGCGCCTCGCTGTCACAGGCGCTGACCGAGGTCGTCGCGGCGGCGGAGAGGGCGCAGCGGCGCACCCTGGACGTGGTGGACGTGGTGCCGGAGGCCCCTGGGGACGCGCGGGGGCTCTCCTCGTTCTATCTGGTCGTCGGGTGGTGTGTGGGCGGCTATCTGTGTGCGGCGATCCTGGCGATCAGCGCGGGCGCCCGGCCGGCCAACGCCCACCGCGCGGTGATCCGGCTGGGCGCGCTGCTGCTGTACTCGATCGCCGCCGGCCTGCTCGGCACACTGATCGCGGGCCCGGTGCTGGACGCCCTGCCGGGCGGGGTGCCCGCCCTGTGGGGGCTCGGATCGCTGCTGGTGTTCACGGTCGGCGCGATCACGCTCGCCCTCCAGGGAGTGGCGGGCGTCGTGGGAATCGGTCTGGCGATCCTGCTGGTGGTCGTCCTGGGCAATCCCAGCGCGGGCGGAGCGTATCCGTATCCGCTGCTGCCGCCGTTCTGGCGGGCGATCGGGCCCGCGCTGCCCCCGGGCGCCGGGACCTTCGCGGCCCGCTCGATCGCGTACTTCAGGGGCAACGGCGCGGGCGGTCCGATGCTGGTCCTGGCCGCGTGGGCGGTCGCCGGATCGCTGATCACGGTGGGTTCCGCACTGCGGCGGCGGGGCCCCACGCGGGCGTCCTAGCCTTCGCACTCCGGAACAGGCGGGTCACCGGGGCCGGCGAGCCCCGCCGTGACGGCGCGTGCCGCTCCCCGCCCGGTCGTTCCGGATGCGAACTCCGAATACACCCGAAACACGGTTTCGCGCATATGTGCGCCCCTTCGAGGTAGTCCCCACTTAACGACAAAGGTTGCCCTGTCGGGGACGCTGAAGGGGTAACCGTCATGGGGGTGGGGAATGCCACAGGCGCATGGTTGCCTGCAGGGGGCACGTACAGCGGAGGGAGCGGGGGTGCGACGTCAGGTGCGCGCGGCGGACGGGCGGCATCTGATGGTGG
>NZ_JBSGUP010000994.1:0-926 GCF_053607985.1 Streptomyces sp. NPDC055078 | reverse complement strand
GCGCGGCAGGCCGGTCTTCCTGCTGCACGGCACGCCGGGCAGCAGGCTGGGCCCGGCCCCGCGCGGCATGGTCCTCTACCAGCGCCGTACGCAGCTGATCGCCTACGACCGCCCGGGCTACGGCGGTTCGGACCGGCTGGCCGGACGCAGTGTCGCCGATGTGGCCCAGGACGTCCGGGCCATCGCCGACGAGCTGGGGCTCGACCGGTTCGCCGTGGTGGGCCGCTCCGGTGGCGCGCCGCACGCGCTGGCCTGTGCGGCGCTGATGCCCGAGCGGATCACCCGTACCGCCGCGCTGGTGACGCTCGCGCCGAGGGACGCGATCGGACTCGACTGGTTCGAGGGCATGGCCGCGTCCAATGTCCTGGAGTACACCACCGCGTCGGACGACCCGGCGGGGCTCACCGAGCGGTTCGTGCTGCGGTCGGCCGAGATCAGGAAGGACCCGATCCGGCTGCTGAACGATCTGCGCAGGGAGCTGACGGACTCCGACCGGATGGTGGTGAAGGACGCCGGGGTCAGGTCGATGCTGCTGCGCAACTACCAGGAGGCGCTGCGCACTTCGGCGTACGGGTGGATCGACGACGCCATCGCCTTCTCCAGCCCCTGGGGCTTCGACCCGGCGGACATCAAGGGCCCGGTGATGCTCTGGCACGGCGAGAAGGACGTCTTCTCACCGGTCGGGCACTCCCGCTGGCTCGCGGAGCGCATCCCGGGCGCGACGGCGGTCCTGGAGCCCGCCGCCGCGCACTTCGACGCGATCCACGCCCTGCCCGGCATCCTGACCTGGCTGCTGGAGCAGTAGGCGGGGTCCCGCCGGAGCGAGCGCGCCCCGGCGGGACCGTACGAAACCCCGATACGGCCCGCACCACCGGCACCACGAGAACCACCCGCACAGCGCTCACCGGGCCCCGACGCACCAAGGG
>NZ_JBSGUP010000993.1:0-2035 GCF_053607985.1 Streptomyces sp. NPDC055078 | reverse complement strand
CCGAACCGTTGACCGCGGCCGGGACCGAGGGGGCGGACTCCGTGCCGTTGACGGCGTCCGCGACCTCGTTCATCTCCTTCCGGAGATCGAAGGTGCCGCGCAGCTCCTTCAGCTCCCTGAGGTCCTCGTTCTCGTTCAGCTGTTTGCGGATGAACGTCTTGGGATTGAGATCCTCGAAGTCGAAGTCCTTGAACTCCGGGCCGAGTTCGCTGCGGATGTCGTTCTTCGCGTTGTCGGAGAACTCGCGGATCTTCCGGATGAAGCGCGAAGCGTCCTGAATGACCTTCGGCAGCTTGTCGGGGCCGAAGACGAGTACGGCGAGCACCACGAGAGTCACCAGCTCCAGTGCGCCTATGTCATTGAACACCCTGTCGCTCCTCGTGTTCTCAGCCGTCCGGGACCGTCCGCAGGTCGGATGATTCGTGGCCCCGATCCACGGTACCCGCCGGAACTTCCGTGAGTCACGTGCCCGGCGTGGTGTTCTGCGGACCCGCCCCGAACCGCCCCGAACCGCTGCGGACGACCGCGTACGGCCGCAGGGCGGCGGCGGGCGGCGACAGGCGGGTGCTTTCAGGAGCGCGCGCCCGCCGGTCAGGTGCTGCCGGTCAGGTTCTGTCGGTCAGGTTCTGTCGGTCACGTTCTGTCGGCCAGGTGCTCTCGGCCAGATGCTGTCGGTCAGGTGCTGTCGGCCGAGCCGAGGGTGAGGGTCAGCTTCCGCTCCTTGCCCGCGCGGAGCAGGGTCAGCTCCAGCCGGTCGCCCGGGCGGTGGGAGCGGATCTTGACGATCAGTTCCTCGGCGCTGTGCACCCGCTGGCCGTTGACCTCGCTGATGATGTCGCCCGGCCGGACACCGGCCTTGTCGCTGGGGCCGTCGGGGATGACGGACGCGGTGCCGTCCTTCCCCTTGTCGCCGACGCGCGCGCCGTCGCCCGTGTACTTCATGTCGAGGCTGACGCCGATCACCGGGTGGGTGGCCTTGCCGTTGTTGATCAGCTCTTCGGCGACTCGTTTGCCCTGGTTGATGGGGATGGCGAAGCCGAGCCCAATCGATCCCGACTGGCCGCCTTCGGCCCCGCCGCCCGTGTCCGCGGCCCGGATCGCGCTGTTGATGCCGATCACCCGGGCCGCCTTGTCCACCAGCGGGCCGCCGGAGTTCCCGGGGTTTATCGGGGCGTCGGTCTGGAGCGCGTCGACATAGCTGACATCGCTGCCGTCGCCCTTCTCGCCGCCCGCGGTGATGGGGCGCCCCTTGGCGCTGATGATGCCGGAGGTCACGGTGTTCTGGAGGTCGAAGGGCGCCCCGATGGCGACGACGGGGTCGCCGACCCGGACGCTCTCGGAGTTCCCCAGCGGGAGCGGGGTGAGTCCTGAGACTCCGGTGACCTTGACGACGGCGAGGTCATAGCCGCTGTCCTTGCCGACGAGGGTCGCCCTGGCGGTCTCGCCGCCGCTGAAGGTGACCGAGATGTCACCGGCGGAACCGGCCGGGTCGACCACATGGTTGTTGGTGAGGATGTGGCCCCGCCGGTCGAGGACGAAGCCGGTGCCGGTGCCCTGCTCACCGCCGCCGCTGACATGGAGGGTGACCACGCTGGGCAGGGCCTTGGCGGCGATTCCGGCGACGCTGTCGGGCGCGCGGTCGTGGCTGTCCCCCGGCGCCTGCTTCAGCTCGATCTCGCTGATGCCGCCGTTGCGCTCGATGTACGCGCCGATGCCGCCGCCGATACCGCCCGCCACCAGCGCGAGCAGAACCGCGCCGATCAGCAGCGGGCCGCGCCGTCTCCGTCTGCGCGGGGGCTCGCCCTCATAGCTCAGCGGGGCGATGCCGGGGCTGCCCCAGGGGTCGTACTGACGCCACTGCGACGGGGGTCCCTGGGGCGGCGGCGCGGCCGGGGGGCGCGGCTCGGCCGGTCCCTGGGCGTGCGGAGCGTACTGCGGCGGTACGGGGGTGCCCCCCTCGGGGGTGGGCAGGGGCCGCTGCACGGGAGGGGCGGGCGCCCAGGGCCCGGGGCCGCCGTAGGGCGGTGTGCTGTAG
>NZ_JBSGUP010000992.1:0-2045 GCF_053607985.1 Streptomyces sp. NPDC055078 | reverse complement strand
GAGGGGTACGTCCCGGTGGGTGCCGTCCACGAACAGCTTGACGGAGACCGCGGGGCGCCGGGGCGTGGCCGCTCCCCCGCCCACCCGCTCCCCCGTGGCTCCGCCGCCCCCGCTCACTTCGGCGGCTTCCCCGCCCCCGTACTCGCCCGCGATGGGGGCGCCCGGCTCCGCCGCCGTCCCGACCGCCTCGACGGAGACGGCCTCCACGACGACCGGCTTCTCCATCGTGAACGCGTAGCGCGTCCGGTGGGCCGAGGTGAAGGCTTCCCGCATGGCGTCGGCGGTGTCCAGGGGCACGGGCAGGCTCGCGTCGGTGCCCGCGTAGCGGAGCAGTACGCGCGCGTGCGTCGTGATGGCGCTGTCGGGGATGTGGTCGGCGCGCAGGTCGGCGCGGGTGCGGGCGGCGAGTTCGGCGCAGAGGGCGCGTACCCGGGTGAGGGTGTCCCCGGTCAGCTCCGCCTCCACGGACCGCTCGCGCATGGCGGTGGCGTCGGCGAGCCCGATGCCGTACGCGGAGAGCACCCCGGCCAGCGGCGGCACGATGACGGTCGTGACACCGAGCGCGTCGGCGACCGCGCAGGCGTGCTGTCCGCCCGCGCCGCCGAAGGAGTTGAGGGCGTAGCGGGTGATGTCATGGCCGCGCTGTACGGAGATCTTCTTGACCGCGTTGGCCATGTTGAGGACGGCGATCTCCAGGAAGCCCGCAGCGACCTCCTCGGGGGTACGCGTCTTCCCGGACCCCGACCCGGACCCCGACCCGGACCCGGACCCGGCGCGGACGCGGGCGGCGAGCGCGGTGAAGCGTTCGCGTACGGTCCCGTCGTCGAGCCGCTGGTCGCCGCCGGGGCCGAAGACGGCGGGGAAGTGGGCCGGCTGGATGCGGCCGAGCATCACATTGGCGTCGGTGACGGTGAGCGGGCCGCCGCGCCGGTAGCAGGCGGGCCCCGGGACGGCTCCGGCGGAGTCGGGTCCCACCCGGTAGCGGTGCCCGTCGAAGTGGAGCACCGAGCCGCCGCCCGCAGCCACGGTGTGGATGTTCATCATGGGGGCGCGCATCCGCACGCCCGCGACCTGGGTGCCCAGCTCGCGTTCGAACTCGCCCGCGTAGTGCGAGACATCGGTCGACGTACCGCCCATGTCGAAGCCGATGACCCGGTCGTAACCGGCCTCGGCGGCGGTCCGCGCCATGCCGACGACACCGCCCGCGGGCCCCGACAGGACGGCGTCCTTGCCCCGGAAGTGGGCGGCTTCGCGCAGTCCGCCGTTGGACTGCATGAACATCAGGCGGATGCCGTCGAGTTCGGCCGCGACCTCGTCGACGTACCGGCGCAGGATCGGTGAGAGATAGGCGTCCACGACGGTCGTGTCGCCGCGCGGGACGAGTTTGATCAGCGGGCTGACCTCGTGGGAACAGCTGATCTGCGTGAAGCCGAGTTCGCGGGCGGCGTCGGCGATACGGGTCTCGTGGCCGGGGTGGCGGTAGCCGTGCATCAGGACGACGGCCGCGCTGCGGAAGCCGTCGGCGTGGGCCCTTCGGAGCCGTGCGGTGACCGCCGCGAGATCGAGGGGCCGGACGACGGTGCCGTGGGCGTCGACGCGTTCGGGGGCCTCGACGACCCGTTCGTACACCGCTTCGGGGAGCACGATACGGCGGTCGAAGATCCGCGGGCGGTTCTGATAGGCGATACGGAGCGCGTCCCCGAAGCCCTCCGTGATGACGAGGACCGTCGGCTCGCCGCGGCGCTCCAGGAGGGCGTTCGTGGCGACCGTCGTGCCCATCCTGACGCAGGCCACCCGGTCGGCGGGAACGGGGTCGCCCGGCTCGGTGCCCAGCAGCAGCCGGATACCCGCGACGGCGGCGTCGGGGTATCGCTCGGGGTTGTGGGAGAGCAGCTTGCGGGTGACGAGCCGGCCGTCGGGACGTTTGCCCACGATGTCGGTGAAGGTACCGCCACGGTCGATCCAGAATTCCCAGCGCCCGCTCATGCGCCCATTCTGGCAAGCGGAGGGGGCGGGCGCGCGCCCTTCCGGCTGCCGGTGACGCC
>NZ_JBSGUP010000991.1:0-2047 GCF_053607985.1 Streptomyces sp. NPDC055078 | reverse complement strand
GCCCATGTGCCGCCCGGGTTCCAGGCATTTCATTTTTCGCTTCGGCGGAACTTTATCCATACGTAGCCGAATTCCTTGTGAGAGTCGTTGACAGGCCCTTGCGCGGGACACTAATTTTCCCGGTGCCGGATCGATCCGGCGCACCCTCTCGAAAAGGAGGTTGTCCTGTGCGAAGAGCACTCATCGCAGCCGGATGCACTACCGCGCTCTCGGCCCTCGTCCTCTCGTGTTCCGCCCCTGCGGCGACCAATGGTGAGGGGACGTCGAAAAAGGCCGGCCATCTCGCCTTCGCCGACACCGGATTCACCGGGAAGGGGCCGCTGACCGTTCAGCTCGACTACGACTCCGTGGAGCCCGAAGGGCTGGATCCGCAGTCGGCGGGCACCGCCCGCTCCTGGTCGATCGAATCGCTGGTCTACGAACCGCTCGTCACCATCGGGCACGACTTCTCCGTCAAGCCGATGCTGGCCTCCGCCTGGACCCGGCCGGACCCCACGACTTACGTCTTCACCCTGCGCAAGGGCGTGAAGTTCTCCAACGGGCGGGTGATGACACCCGACGACGTGGTCGGCAGCCTGCGGCGGCTGGTGAAGTCCTCGGCGCCGTACGCCCGCCAGCTCGGCCCGGTCACCTCGGTGACCGCCACCGGCCCGCACCGGGTGACCGTGAAGCTCGGCAAGCCGTACACACCCTTCCTCGCCGCGCTGGCCAACACCCCGGCCGCCGTCCTCCCCATGAAGGAACTGACGGACGGTTCACTGAACCTGAAGAGCGAGATGCTCGGCACGGGACCGTTCGTCATGAAGGAACACCGCCAGGACCGCAGCTGGGCCTTCGACCCCAACCCCGCGTATCGCGACGCCGGGCGACTGCGCATCAACCGGCTGAACGTGGAGATCGTGCCGCAGGAGGCGACCCGGCTGGCAGCCCTCCGCAACGGCAGCGCGGATTTCGTGTTCTTCAACAATGTCGACGCGCTCGACCAGCTCAGCGGAACGCGGAACGCGGAAGTGGTGAGCCAGCGCAACAGCGACTTCTTCTATCTGATCCAGAACTCGAAGAACAAGAATTCCGCACTGTCCCACCAGAAGGTCAGATTCGCGCTGAACAGCGCTATCGACCGGAAACAGATCGCCGACATCGCCTTCGGCGGCCGGACCCAGCCGACCGGGGTCACCCCCTCGGTCCTCCCCGGATCGTGCGACGTCAAGCTGCTCCCGGCCGCGAAGGCGGGCACCGGATCGGCGAAGGCCGCCGTCCGGGCGGCACTCGACGAGGCGGGCGTCAAGGATCTCAGACTCCGGCTCGCCGTCTACACATCGGAGCCGGCGCTGGGCCAGATCGCCCAGGTGATCCAGCAGCAGTACGCCAAGGCAGGGGTCACCGTGGAGATCCTCAAGTACGACGACACCACCCACAACGCCAAGGTGTTCGGACCGAAGCCGGACTTCGATCTGGCGATCGGCTGGTTCGCCGGCTACACGGACCCGGCGATGGTCCCCCGCTGGTGGAACCCGAAGGCGGCAGGCTTCCCCGCCGCGTTCCTCAACAACGACGAGAAGTTCAACACACTCCTGGAGACCGCCGCCTCGCAGCCGGCCGGCCGCGAACGCGCCGGCGTCCTGACCGAGATGTGCCGGAGCGTGGACACCGAGGCGGGGATGGTGCCGCTGGTCAGCCGGCCGACCGTGATCGGCTACCGCTCGGACAAGGTGAGCCCGACCCTGTACAGCGCGGAGGGGTACGGCAACATCCTGCGCAACATCGTCGACTTCACGCTCCCGGCGGCGAAGTAGCCCCGCGATGAGCGACTTTCCCGACGCCGTACGGCGCGACACACCGGACACCCCGGCCCGCCTCCCGGACAACCTCACCGACGCGGGCGCCGCCACCCTCACCGAGACCCCCGCAGGCGCGGGCGCCGACGTCTCCACCGGCACTCCGACGGACGGCGACGTCTCCACCGGCACTCCGACGGACGGCGACGTCTCCACCGGCACTCCGACGGACGGCGACGTCTCCACCGGCACTCCGACGGACGGCGACG
>NZ_JBSGUP010000990.1:0-2055 GCF_053607985.1 Streptomyces sp. NPDC055078 | reverse complement strand
AAACACCCCCCCTCTGGCGCCGCGGGCAGGAACCCGGGCACACCCCGCCCCGCGGGCTTTTGGGGCCCGGGGGCCCGGGGGCGGAGCCCCGCAAGGGACCCGCGCCCGGGCACCCCGCGGCCAGCCGCCCCCCGCCGCATACCCTGGCCCCGTGCCGATCACCGTTCTCCTCGTCGACGACGAACCCCTCGTACGCGCCGGACTGCGCGCCGTCCTGGAGGCGCAGCCGGACATCGAGGTGGTCGGTGAGGCCGCCGACGGCGCGGCCGTGATCCCGCTGGTGCGGCGGCTGCGGCCCGCCGTGGTCGCCATGGACGTCCGGATGCCACTGCTCGACGGCATCGAGGCGACCCGCGCGGTCCTGCGGACCGTCGACGACCCACCGAAGATCCTGGTGGTCACGACGTTCGAGAACGACGAGTACGTCTACGAGGCCCTGCGCGCCGGAGCCGACGGCTTTCTGCTCAAGCGGGCACGCCCTGCGGAGATCGTGCACGCGGTGCGGCTGGTCGCGGAGGGCGAGTCGCTCCTCTTCCCGGCGGCGGTACGGTCCCTGGCCGCCGAGTACGGCACCAGTGCCGCGCGGGCGGCGATGGAGCGGGCCGCGCTGACCGAGCGGGAGGCGGCGGTGCTGCGCCTGATGGCGCGGGGGCTGTCCAACGCGGAGATCGCGGGGCGCCTCGTCGTCGGCACGGAGACGGTGAAGACGCATGTGAGCGCGGTGCTGGCGAAGCTGGGCGCGCGGGACCGTACACAGGCCGTGATCGCGGCGTACGAGTCGGGGTTCGTCGCACCCACGTGAAGCGCGGGCGCCCGAAACAACAGGAGGCGTCCCGAAACAACAGGAGGCGCCCGAAACGACAGGGGGCGCCTGAAACAACAGGTGGCGGGCCGCACCGGAGCACGGGCTGCCGGGGAGCCCATGGGTGCGCGCGGCGGCGGGAGCATGAGGCGTATCACCCTGGACAGCACCGGTGACCGCCGGGTAACTTAGCCGGAGGGCCTGAGCAAGCGCTTAGCCAGCATTCCGTCACTGTCAGCACCTGATGCACCGGAGGAGGCGTTCGTGCGCCGCAGCGTTTACGACGAGGACCACGAGGCGTTCCGGGAGACCATCCGCGCCTTCATCCAGGCCGAGGTCGTCCCGGTCTACGACGAGTGGTACGCGGCCGGCCAGGCGCCACGCGACTTCTACCACGCCCTCGGTGAGCTGGGCGTCTTCGGTATCGAGGTCCCGGAGGAGTACGGCGGCGCGGGCGAGGAGTCCTTCAAGTTCCAGGCGATCATCTCGGAGGAGACCGCCCGCGCGGGTGTCTCGTTCGGCGGCTCCGGCGTCCATGTCGCGCTCTGCCTCCCGTACCTCATGGCCTACGGCTCCGAGGAGCAGAAGAAGCGCTGGCTGCCCGACTTCGTCTCCGGCGCGGCCATGTACGCCATCGCGATGACCGAGCCCGGCACCGGCTCGGACCTGGCGGGCATGAAGAGCACCGCGAGGCTCTCCGACGACGGCTCGCACTACGTCCTCAACGGCGCGAAGACCTTCATCACCGGCGGGGTGCACGCCGACCGCGTCATCGTCTGCGCCCGTACGGCCCCCGCGACGCCCGAGGACCGCCGCCACGGCATCTCGCTCTTCGTCGTGGACACGAAGGCCGAGGGGTACGCGGTCGGCCGCAAGCTCGACAAGCTGGGGCTGCGGACCTCCGACACCGCGGAGCTGTCGTTCACCGATGTCAGGGTCCCGGCCGACGATCTCCTCGGCGAGGAGAACAAGGGCTTCTCCTACCTCGGCCAGAATCTGCCGCAGGAGCGGCTGGCCATCGCGGTGGGCGCGTACGCCCAGGCCACGGCGGCGATCCGGTTCACCCAGGAGTACGTCCAGCAGCGCACGGTCTTCGGCAAGGCCGTCGCCTCGTTCCAGAACACCAAGTTCGAACTCGCCGCCTGCAAGGCCGAGGTCGACGCGGCCGAGGCGGTCGTCGACCGGGCCCTGGAGGCCCATGACGCGGGCGAGCTGACGGCGGCCGAGGCCGCGTCCGCGAAGCTGTTCTGCAC
>NZ_JBSGUP010000989.1:0-2057 GCF_053607985.1 Streptomyces sp. NPDC055078 | reverse complement strand
GACCCGGCCGGCGGTCCTGGGGTCCGGTCCCGGGGCCGGAGGCGGGCGGGGGCGGTGCGCCTGCTTCGCCCGGCACCCGGGTGGTCCCCGGCACCCGGGTGGTCCCCGGCACCCGGGTGGTCGGGCGGCTCCGGCCGTTCCGCATCGCGGCCGGGGGCGCCGGGCGGCGGGGCGGAGGCAATAGGGTGGGAGATGTCTTCAGCCAGCCGATAGTCCAGTGACCCGACCGCCCGTCGACCGAGGTCATCGCTCATCGTCGCCCCGCTCGCGCCCCGCGACCCGGGGTGGCACCGTTCGAGGAGTCAACCGCCGTGCCGGACCCGTCCCCCCGTGGGGAGACCCCACCGCGCCCGCCCCGCGCCTCCCTCCGTACCTCCGTGGTCTGGGAGGTGCTCAAGGAGGCCATCGACCAGCGGGTCAAGGCCACCGGGACGGACACCCTGGACGTCCTCGACACCGGCGGCGGCAGCGGCTCCTTCGCGGTGCCCGTCGCCCAGCTCGGGCACCGTGTCACCGTGGTCGACCCCAGCCCCAACGCGCTCTTCGCGCTGGAGCGCCGGGCCGCCGAGGCCGGGGTCGCGGACCGCGTCCGGGGCGTCCAGGGCGATGTCCACGGGCTGTTCGAGGTCGTCGAGCGCGGCGGCAGTGACGTGGTGCTCTGCCATGGAGTCCTGGAGTACGTGGACGACCCGGCGGAGGGCGTGCGCAACGCCGTGGCCGCGCTCCGGCCCGCGGGCGCCCTCAGCCTGCTCGCGGCCGGACTCGGCGGGGCCGTGCTCGCCCGAGCCCTCGCCGGGCACTTCGCCGAGGCCCGCCAGGCGCTGAGCGACCCCGCCGGCCGCTGGGGCGAAGGCGATCCGATGCCCCGGCGCTTCACCGCCGACCAACTGGTCGAGCTGGTCGGGGAAGCCGGGGTGACGGTCGGTGCCGTGCACGGCGTGCGGGTCTTCGCGGATCTGGTCCCCGGGGCCCTGGTGGACACCGAGCCGGGTGCCCTGGACGCCCTTCTCAGGCTGGAGGCCGCCGCCGCCGAGCTGCCCGCGTTCCACTCCGTCGCCACCCAGCTGCACGTACTGGGGTCGAAGCGCGCCTGATCAGCGGCGTAAGCGCAGATGGAGTACGCCACAGACCCCCCGATCGTGTCGGAGTCCCCGTATGATCGAGGGACACCATCCGGCATGACGGATCGGAGGTTGGGGAATCTACGCCTCAGCAGCCAAGCCGCCGTGGCGGCCCAAGCTGGCGAATTGACGTAGAGGGCGGGTTTCACGGGGGCGAATCCCTGCCTATCCTGAAAGGGCCGCAAACGGTCGCCCCCGCGGCCGACGACTAGGAGGACTCCGTGCCGCTCTCGGAGCACGAGCAGCGAATGCTCGAGCAGATGGAGCGAGCGCTGTACGCCGAAGATCCCAAGTTCGCTACAGCGCTTGAGGGAAGCGGGCTGCGTACGTACACCCGGCGACGGGTCTACCAAGCGGTCGCGGGCTTCCTGGTGGGTATCGCGCTCCTCATGGCCGGAATGGTCGCACAGGTAATTGTGATCAGCGTGGTGGGATTCCTCGTCATGCTGGGCTGTGCGGTCCTGGCGGTCACCGGCTGGCGCAAGGCGCCCAAGCCGGGCGAGCAGCAAACCCTGGGGGAGGCGGCAGGAGGCGCTCGCCGTCATCCTCGTCAGTCCCGTCAGCGTAAGTCGATGATGGACCGGATCGAGCAGCGGTGGCAGCGCCGCCGCGACGAGCAGGGGCACTGACCCAATGCGTCCCGTCGGCCCGGCAGACCGGGCCGACTAGACGCATGGAGTGGGCAGACGTCCGTAGCGATAGCAGACGCAGCGATACCGGTGGGCCGCTGCTCCGGGGCGGAGCGCGGGCCGTTTCCGACGGCTTCGGAAGCCGTCTCCCGGGCTGGATGTGTGGGCGCGTCCGGTGGGGTGGTGGTGCGGTGTTCGCGTCACCAGGCGACTCCCGCCGGGTCGGCCGGGTGGGTGCGGGGTCGGTGCCGGGTCGCGCAGGCTGCCGGACAAGAGCCGTCGAAGCACTCCCCAGCTTGTTCCACGG
>NZ_JBSGUP010000988.1:0-2069 GCF_053607985.1 Streptomyces sp. NPDC055078 | reverse complement strand
GGGTCGGTGGTCGCGACAATGCTCCACCGGCCCACCTCGCGATGGCTTGAGTCAAGGAGTGCCGCGCCGTCGCCGGGCACCAGGTCGTAGTGGTGGAGGTTCCCGCCCCAGTAGCGCAGGATCCGGCCCAGCTCACCGGCGGCCTTCCCGTCGAACGCCGTATCACCCATGTCGACTTCGAGAACGAACCTCACCCGTCGCCTCCCCGCTTTCCGATCGCCCGGCCGATACGGTCACCGGCCGCATGTCTCCATCGTCTCATTGACGCGCGGCTGGAGACTTTTCCGGCAACAGACCGGTTCGGCCTGGCGCGACGGGGAGAAAGTCTCAAACAGGTCTGGGCCGTAGGCGGCGGCGGAGGCACCGGGGGGTGGGCGTCCCGCCCCGGGGCGGAGCCCAGGGCTGGCGCACCTCTGGGCTCCGGGCCCGCCCGCGCCCGACAACAGCTCCCGCCCCTTCCCGAAGGGCCCCGGGGAGAGTGCGCACGCCGGGCGCCGGGCGGGCGGGAGCTCGACGGCAGTGCCTACGGCGTGTCCATCGCCCGCGCCAGGCTCCGGGGCCGCATATCGGTCCAGTGGGTCTCGACGTAGTCCAGGCAGGACTGCCGGGCGGTGGGTCCGTGGACTATCCGCCAGCCCGCCGGCACATCGGCGAAGTCCGGCCACAGACTGTGCTGGTCCTCGTCGTTGACCAGCACGGTGTAGACGCCGTCGGGGTTCTCGAACGGGTTGCTCATCGTGATTCTCCTTCGGTTGCTCCGGATGTACTACTACGGGTCGGTTCCGGGTCGGGCCGGTCGGCGGCCCGCCGCACCAGGCCCTCCAGCGCCCGGAACCAGGTCTCGGCCAGATCCCGGACCGTCTCGCGTGGCATCAGCCGCTCCAGCCAGGACCAGTGGGCGGCCAGCACCGGCCCGTCCGGCCGGTCCTCGGTCACCACATTGATACTCAGGGCGTGGCCCTCGCGCATCGCGGCCTCCGCGCCGATATCGGCGGCGTCCTCCTCGGGGGCATACGACCAGTCTGCCGCCTCGGGGACGTCGAACCGCCCCAGATAGTTGAACTCGATCCGGGGCGCCTGCCGACGCGCCAGCACCGCGCGCGTACGGGGGTTGAGATACCGCAGCAGGCCGTAGCCCACACCGTTCGCGGGCAGTGCCGCCAACTGCGTCCGCACGCGTTCGACCGCTTCGGCGGCGGCCGGGCCGCCCGCGAACGCGTCGGCGAGATCGACCGGGCCCGGATCGAGGCGGACCGGGAAGACACTGGTGAACCAGCCGACCGTACGGGACAGATCGGCGCTGTCCCCGGCGAGTTCCTCCTCGCGGCCGTGGCCTTCGAGATCGACCAGCACCGAGGTGGCCGAGGTGGCCGAAATCTCCGGCGTCTCCGGCGTCTCCGGGGTTGCCGGGGTCTCCGGGATGGCGGTGGTGTCCACGGTGGACGCGGTATCCGGGGCATCCGATGTGGCCGCGTCGGCTGCCGCGCCCGGCCCTTCGTGCCGCCGCCGCCAGTCGGCGACCGCGAGGGCGAGACCGGCGAGCAGCACATCGTTGACGCTCGCGCCGAAGGCGGCGGGCACGGAGGAGAGCAGCGGACCGGTGTGCGCGGGCTCCAGCCGCAGCGCCAGCTCCCGCGCCGTACCCGTGGTGTCCCGGGCCGGATCCGGCGCCCCCGCCAGGGGGAACGGCTCCGTACCGCCGTCGCCGTCCAGGACGGCGGTCCACAGAGGGAGTTCCGCCTCCCGGACCGGGTCCAGGGCCAGCTCGGTCAGCAGCCGCGACCAGCGGGCGAACGAGGTCTCGACCGGCGCGAGTGCCACCGGGCGGCCCGCCGACACGCTCTCCCAGGCGGCGGCCAGATCCGGCAGCAGCACCCGCCAGGAGACCCCGTCGACCACCAGATGGTGGGCCATCAGCAGCAGCCGTCCGGGCTCCGGTCCCGCGTCGAACCAGACCGCCCGCACGACGACGCCCGCATCGGGGTCGAGAGCGGCGCGGGCCCGGTGGGCGTGTTCGGCGACCGCGCTCCGCAGCGCGTCCGGGCCGAGGCCCGCCGCGTCCACCCGCT
>NZ_JBSGUP010000987.1:0-2072 GCF_053607985.1 Streptomyces sp. NPDC055078 | reverse complement strand
GGACGCGGGGTGCGTCCGGGCCCTCGGTACGGGGTGCGGCGGCTCAGGACTCCGGCTTCGCCTCGGCCGGGGCGGCATCGGCGGGGGGCTCGGCGGCGGCCTCGTCGGCGTCCGCGGCATCGGCGGTGGCGGCCGGCGCGTCCGCCGCCTTCGCCGTATCGGCCTCGGCGGCCTCGTCCGCCTCGTCGTCCAGGTCGACGATCTCGCCGTTGGTGTCGGTGACCTTCGCGGCCTCGACGACCACCGCGAGCGCCTTGCCGCGGGCGACCTCGCCCACCAGCATCGGCACCTGGCCGCCCTCGACGACGGCCTGCGCGAACTGGTCCGGGCTCATACCGGAAGTCGCCGCGCGCCGCATGAGGTGCTCGGTCAGCTCCTCCTGGTTGACGTTCAGCTTCTCCTTGTTGACCAGCTCGTCCAGGATGAACTGGGTCTTGATGCCCTTGACCGCCTGCTCCTCGGTCTCGGCGTCGAACTCTTCCTCCGTCTTGCCCTGGATCTCCAGGTACTTCGCGAGGTCGATGCCCATCTGGCCGAGCTGGTGGTGCTCAAGGTTGTGCTTGCGGGTGTTGATCTCGTCCGCGAGGAGCTTCTCGGGGATCGGGACCTCGGCCAGCTTCAGCAGCTCCTCCAGGACTCGCTCCTGGGCCTGCGTCGCCTGGTCGTACTGCTTGGTGTTCTCCAGGCGCTTGCGGCTGTCCGCCTTCAGCTCCTCAAGGGTGTCGAACTCGCTCGCCAGCTGGGCGAAGTCGTCGTCCAGCGCGGGCAGCTCGCGGGCGGCGACGGCGGTGACCTTCACGGTGACCTCCGCGTCCTTGCCCTCGGCGGAGCCGCCCTTGAGCTGCGAGGTGAAGGTGGCCTCGCCACCGGCCTCAAGACCCGTGACGGCTGCGTCGATGCCTTCGAGCAGCTCGCCGGAGCCGATGGTGTACGAGACGGCGGTCGCGACTCCGTCCTCCAGGACCTCGCCTTCGACCTTGGCCTCCAGGTCGATCGTGACGACGTCGCCGTCCTCGGCGGGCCGCTCGACCGGGTTCGTGGAGGCGAAGCGCTCGCGGAGCTGCTCCACGGCCTTCTCGATGTCCTCGTCGGTGACCTCGACCGCGTCGACCTCGACCTCGATGCCGGAGTAGTCCGGGATCTCGATCGTGGGACGGATGTCGACCTCGGCGGTGAAGTTCAGCGTCTCGCCGTCCTTCAGCTCCGTGATGTCGACCTCGGGCTGGCCGAGCGGATTGACGTCCGCCTCGTTGACCGCCTCGGTGTAGAACTTCGGGAGAGCGTCGTTGACGGCCTCCTCCAGCACCGCACCCCGGCCGAACCGCTGGTCGATCACTCGCGCCGGGACCTTGCCCTTGCGGAAGCCCTTGACCGTGACCTGCTGGTTGATCTTCTTGTACGCCGCGTCGAGGCTGTCCTTGAGCTCCTCGAAGGGCACCTCGACAGTGAGCCGAACCCGGGTCGGGTTCAGGGTCTCCACGGCGCTCTTCACGGTTCGGTCTCCTTGATGGCTGAATTCTGGGGTTCTGCCGCGTCCGCCGCATCTGGGACGGCTCAGCTGATCGGCCCGGATCGTTGTCTCAGTCGTCTCACTCGGTCGGACTCAATCGCGACACACGGGCACGCAGCTTGCATAGTAGCCGCACGCGGGATGCGCCCCGCAATGTGATCTTGATGCGGGCGTTGATGATGATGGTCGGGGTGGCCGGATTCGAACCGACGACCTTCCGCTCCCAAAGCGGACGCGCTACCAAGCTGCGCCACACCCCGTCGGTGCGACACGTAGGGTACATGTTCGCTGGCAGTGCGGCTGCCGTATTAAGCGGCGACATTGGGCGGAACGCAAAGGCCCGCCGCGCCCGGCCGGCCGGGCGGCGCGCGCCGGGGCGGAATCGGGTGTGCGGCACCGGCACGGGACCCGCTACGATGCTCTTCGTACCGCGGTCGGCACCAGCCGGATGACCTGCGGTGCGGTGCTTGCGGGCGTAGCTCAATGGTAGAGCCCTAGTCTTCCAAACTAGCTACGCGGGTTCGATTCCCGTCGCCCGCTCTCTGTGGCCTCAGGCCCGGTC
>NZ_JBSGUP010000986.1:0-2075 GCF_053607985.1 Streptomyces sp. NPDC055078 | reverse complement strand
GGAATGGACCGGCTGCGCCGAACTGATCGAAGGCGCCCTCCACTGGGCACGCAAGGCAGCCGCCCTGTAAGATTGCCGAGGAGTCGGGTTCACCCAGAGGCCATCCGGCAGGGCAGCCAGACACTGAGCTTCCGCTCTCGCCGTAAGGGAAATCGCGCGGCCGGGTCACCGCCGAGCCCTTCACCCGGGTGGCGAACACCCCACAGGCCGGGTAGGCCCTGGCCGTCTCGTCGGCCGTGACCAGGTGGACCCTGTGCACTCCACCAGCCAGCTGCTCGACCCGCACGACGGGACACCCCGTTCAGATCGAGCAGCAACCTCGTATCGCTGACCAAACCCGTGGCTCCTGCGTGATTGTTCTGCGTCGAGAACAGGAATGATCACGCAGGAAGCACGGGCGCTCTGTATCCGGGGCCGTGCCCGAATGCGCCATGACAATCGGCCGGGTGTGGTTCGCTGCTGGGATGACTCAGGACTTGGAGATCGTCGCATTCGAATCCCCCGAGGCATTCCAGGCATGGCTCGGCGAGAACCACGCCTTCTCGTCGGGCGTCTGGCTCAAGCTGCGCAAGAAGGGCCCCGGAATCGTCGCGCTGGACTACGCCCAGGCGCTCGACGTGGCACTCTGCTACGGCTGGATCGACAGCCAGAAGGCCAAGTTCGACGACCAGTGGTGGCTCCAGCGGTTCACCCCGCGCAAGCCGCGCAGCAAGTGGTCCAAGGTCAACCGGGACAAGGTCGCCGCCCTGATCGAGCAGGGCCGGATGCATCCCCCGGGGCAGGCCGAGGTCGACCGCGCCAAGGCAGACGGCCGCTGGGAGGCAGCCTACGACAGCGCGAAGACCGCCACGGTGCCGGATGACCTCACGGCGGCCCTGACCGCCGACCCCGCCGCGGCGGAGTTCTTCCAGACACTCGACCGGCAGAACCGCTACGCGATCCTGTACAGGGTCCAAGACGCCAAGAAACCCGAGACCCGGGCGCGCCGGATAGAGAAGTACGTAGCGATGCTGGCGAAGGGCGACAAGCTGTACCCGTAGTCACGGAGAGGGACCGCAGCCGTGCAGTGCCCCAGATCCCGACGCGCCTGCGGCCCCGGCAGCAGCCACCAGGCGCCCTCACTGAGCGTATCGAAACGTCAGGGGCCCTGAGCAGGCGCACCGCTCAAGACCGAAGACCCTGCAAACCTCGGGAGCGCCAGCACGAGCCCGATCCGGGCGGTCGGCTCCGCCGATTCCGGCCTGAGGCCCGCCGGAGCGGCAGCATGAAGGTGAACCGTGACTTCCACAGTGTCGTCGCGAGCCGTGCCCACAGAGATCGAATGCGGTTCAACCTCAAAGCGATGGCGTTGGACGGCCTCGTCGATCCAACCCGCCGGAGCCAGCTCGGGGGCGGGGCGGCACCGTGCTTCACCATCCAGGCACCATGACACTCAAGATCCTGGAGGTAGAACTTGCCATGGCCAGCCAGAACGGACAGACGATGAGGATCGGCGCGTGACGAACGCACCTGTGACGCCTCGTGAGGAACACCGTCCGCACTTCGCCTGTCCGGCCTGCGGAATCATTGGTGAGCCGGGCTCCCTCGACTACCGTCTCACTCCTGACCGGGAACACGTCGACTGGACCGTGCCCGTGACCGTGAGCTGGGGATCCTGCCGTACCCGCTCCCGGGTCACTGCGGTCGATGTCCTGGACCGGGACGCCGGACACCTCTACTCCCGCTGCGGACGCCGGAGTTCCTGCACTCCGACGCCGACCGCGTCACATCCGCTGGAGCTCTGGTCTCCATGCGCCTGGGCCGGCATCCACCGGCACTCGCGCCCTCTGCCTGCACGACGTCGAGCGCAGTGCCAACCAGTGGGCCACCGCTCAAGTCCACATCGTCAAGGACGACGCACACAACTCGCGGCGGACTGCCCGACTGGGCCTCATGGGGCGGACTGTGCCCGATTCCCTGGCCACCAGGGGTGGCGCCTTTCCGGAGCGTACGTACGCCCCGATCACGCTTCCGTGGACCCCCAGGTGCTCCCGCACGCGCGGGAGCACCAGCCGACTGAGCGGACGGCTATGTGG
>NZ_JBSGUP010000985.1:0-2082 GCF_053607985.1 Streptomyces sp. NPDC055078 | reverse complement strand
GTCCATCAGCGCCCCCATGTCATCGATCATGAATGGTCTGATCCCGGAGATATCGGGCGGAGTCCCCTCGCTGTCCGGCCCCATCGGCCCGCCCTCGGAGAGGGACATCGAGAGCACGGCCTGGCCGTCCAGGACATAGAGCGACGGCGGCAGCCCGTCCCCGCCCTTGAGGAGATACGCGCGCTCCCCCAGCCCCTCGACGCGCTCCAGCGTGACGGGATCGCGACCGAGGAGTGAGTCCGCGCTCGCGGCGGCGTCGAACTCCGGGCCGGGGTCGGTTCTGCGGTGCAAGGTGTACTCGATGAAGACGCCGGCGGGCATGAACTCCACACGCTGCTGCTGATCCGGGTTCTCGAACGTGAGCGAGCAGGTCGCGAAGTCCCTGGTCGGGTGTTCACGGGTCAGCGGCTCGCGTGTGCCGACCGGGCCGAGCACGGTGGACACGGCCTTCATCCCGGCGTCCAGACAGAGGTTGCGGCTGACCCGGTAGTCCCCGACGTCCGGGTCCTGCCCGCTGTGGGCGTACAGTCCGCCGGCCCAGACCGCCGACGCGGTCACCGCTCCCCCGAGCGCCCACAGCCAGGCCCGCAGCGGCGGGCGCGGACGCGGCTCCGCGTCCGGGGAGAGCACCACATCGAGCACCACATCCGGATCGCGCTGCCCGGGGATCGCCCCGCCCGGGAACTGAGAGCGCCCGGGTGGCTCCTCCTCGCCCACCAGTTCCGGTTCGGATATCACGCCTGTTCCTCCGGTATCACGCCAGTTCCTCCGGTGTCACGCCTTGTCCTCCGGCGTCACGCCTTCTCCTCCGTGTTCGCGGCGCGCGGCGGAGCGGAGTCGGACGGCACGGCCGGGGAGGCGTCGAGGGCCGTCGCGCCATGGGGCGGTGGTGAGCCGCGCAGCGCCTGTTCCTTACCGTACGCGCGAAGGTAGCCGACGACGGTGTTGGTGACGGCCACCAGTGGCACCGCCACCACCGCGCCGCCGATCCCGGCGGTGAGCCCGCCCGCGGCGACCGCGAGGACGACGGCCAGCGGATGGACGCGGACCGCGCGCCCCAGGATGAACGGCTGGAGCACATGGCCCTCGATCTGCTGTACCGCGAGCACCACGACCAGCACCATCAGCGCGGTGAACACCCCATGGGTGACCAGGGCGACGACGACCGCCAGCGCACCGGAGATGACCGCGCCGACCAGCGGGATGAACGCGAACAGGAAGATGAAGACGGCGAGGGGCACGGCCATCGGGACATCGAGGAAGTAGAGGCCGAGGCCGATGAAGATGGCGTCGATCAGCGCGACTATCACCGTGCCGCGCACATACGCGGTCAGGGTGCGCCAGGCGCGCGGCCCCGCTCCGGCGACTCCCTCCCGGGCCTGGGCGGGGACCAGTTTGAGGACCCACTGCCAGATGCGCTTCCCGTCGTAGAGCAGGAAGAGCGTGGAGAACATCGCCAGCAGTATGCCGGTGAGGATCTCCACCATCACGGTCACACCCTGGAGGCCCGCGGAGGTGATCTCCTCGGTGTTGGTGCCGATGGTGTCGCTGAGGTTCTTCGCGATGTCGTTGATCTGGCTCTCGGTGACATGGAACGGGCTGTCCAGCAGCCAGCGTTTCAGCTCCTCGATACCGTCCCTGACCCGGTCGGAGAGATTGTCGAGGTTGTCCATGACCTGCCAGACGACAAACCAGCCGACCAGCCCCATGAGTACGAACCCGGCGATCGCCGTCACGGCGGTGGCCAGACCGCGCGGCAGGCCGAGCCGCTTCAGCCGGGCCACGGTGGGCTGGAGCAGCGCGGTGATCAGCAGCGCCGCGACAAAGGCGAGAACCACCAGCTGTACGGCGCTGATCACGCGCATCAGCACCCAGAGCGTGCCCGCGAGGACGAGGAGGCGCCAGCCCGCCTCGGCGGCGACCCGCATGCCCCAGGGGATGGTGTCGACCGGCTGGGGCCGGGGGCGGACGGCGGGGGCGTACGCGGGCGGCGCCGGAACGCTCCCGGCGGAAGCGGGCGCATGGGCTTCGGTGGAATCCCCCTCGGCGGCGGGCGCTCCGCCCGCGTCGGCGTCGGCGTAC
>NZ_JBSGUP010000984.1:0-2085 GCF_053607985.1 Streptomyces sp. NPDC055078 | reverse complement strand
GTGGTCGTCCCGGTGGCGGTGGCGGTTTCGCCGGCCGTCCCGGTGGCGGTGGCCCCGGTGGTGGCGGCGGCTTCGGCGGCCGTCCCGGCTTCGGCGGCCGTCCCGGCGGCCCCGGTGGCCGTGGTGGCACACAGGGCGCCTTCGGCCGTCCCGGCGGCCCGGCCCGCCGTGGCCGCAAGTCGAAGCGGCAGCGGCGCCAGGAGTACGAGGCCATGCAGGCCCCGTCGGTCGGCGGTGTGATGCTGCCCCGTGGCAACGGCGAGACCATTCGCCTGTCGCGCGGCGCGTCCCTCACCGACTTCGCGGAGAAGATCAACGCCAACCCGGCGTCGCTCGTCGCGGTCATGATGAACCTCGGCGAGATGGTCACCGCGACCCAGTCCGTCTCCGACGACACGCTCGTCATGCTGGCCCAGGAGATGAACTACCTGGTCCAGATCGTCAGCCCGGAGGAGGAGGACCGCGAGCTGCTGGAGTCCTTCGACATCGAGTTCGGCGAGGACGAGGGCGGCGACGAGGCCCTGGTCTCCCGTCCCCCGGTCGTCACGGTCATGGGTCACGTCGACCACGGAAAGACCCGTCTGCTCGACGCCATCCGCAAGACGAACGTCGTCGCGGGCGAGGCCGGTGGCATCACCCAGCACATCGGTGCCTACCAGGTCGCGACCGAGGTCAACGGCGAGGACCGCCGTATCACCTTCATCGACACCCCCGGTCACGAGGCGTTCACCGCCATGCGTGCCCGTGGTGCCAAGTCGACCGACATCGCGATCCTCGTGGTGGCGGCCAACGACGGTGTGATGCCCCAGACGATCGAGGCGCTGAACCACGCCAAGGCGGCCGATGTGCCGATCGTGGTCGCGGTCAACAAGATCGACGTCGAGGGCGCCGACCCGACCAAGGTGCGCGGACAGCTCACCGAGTTCGGTCTGGTGGCCGAGGAGTACGGCGGCGACACCATGTTCGTCGACATCTCCGCCAAGCAGGGGCTGAACATCGACTCCCTGCTGGAGGCCGTCGTCCTCACCGCCGACGCCTCGCTCGACCTGCGGGCCAACCCGGAGCAGGACGCACAGGGCATCGCGATCGAGGCCCACCTCGACCGAGGTCGCGGCGCAGTCGCCACCGTCCTGGTCCAGCGCGGCACGCTCCGCGTCGGAGACACGATGGTCGCAGGCGACGCCTACGGCCGGGTCCGGGCCATGCTCGACGACAAGGGCGAGAACGTGGAGGAGGCGGGTCCCTCGACCCCGGTCCTCGTCCTCGGTCTCACCAACGTCCCGGGCGCCGGAGACAACTTCCTGGTGGTCGACGAGGACCGTACGGCCCGTCAGATCGCCGAGAAGCGCGCGGCGCGCGAGCGCAACGCGGCCTTCGCCAAGCGGGTGCGCAGGGTCTCCCTGGAGGACCTGGACAAGGTGCTCAAGGCGGGCGAGATCCAGCAGCTCAACCTCATCATCAAGGGCGACGCGTCCGGTTCGGTGGAGGCCCTGGAGTCCTCCCTGCTCCAGCTCGACGTCGGCGAAGAGGTCGACATCCGGGTGCTGCACCGCGGTGTGGGTGCGGTCACCGAGTCGGACATCGACCTGGCGATGGGCTCCGACGCCATCGTCATCGGCTTCAATGTCCGCGCGGCCGGCCGTGCCTCGCAGATGGCGGAGCGCGAAGGCGTCGACGTCCGGTACTACTCGGTGATCTACCAGGCCATCGAGGAGATCGAGGCGGCCCTCAAGGGCATGCTCAAGCCGGAGTACGAAGAGGTCGAACTGGGCACCGCGGAGATCCGCGAGGTCTTCCGCTCCTCCAAGCTGGGCAATATCGCGGGTGTCCTCATCCGCTCCGGCGAGGTCAAGCGGAACACCAAGGCCCGGCTGCTGCGCGATGGTAAGGTCATCGCGGAGAGCCTCAACATCGAGGGTCTGCGCCGCTTCAAGGACGACGTCACCGAGATCCGCGAAGGCTTCGAGGGCGGTATCAACCTCGGAAACTTCAACGACATCAAGATCGACGACGTCATCGCGACGTACGAGATGCGCGAGAAGCCGCGCGGCTGATCGCACGGCCGGCGCGGTACGGCCGGGGCCC
>NZ_JBSGUP010000983.1:0-2092 GCF_053607985.1 Streptomyces sp. NPDC055078 | reverse complement strand
CGGCTGTCGTAGGCGGGCGGGGCACCCACGCTGTCCGGGGCCGGGGCACTCCGGCTGTGGTTGGCGGGGCGGGTCAGCCGAGCCGCCCGGGTCCGGGTCACCCGGGTCACCCGGGGCTTCCCCGGCACCCGAGCGGGCCGCCGGCCGCCCCCCACCCCCGGCGAGCCGAAAATCCGCGAGACACGGAAGGGGCCGCGGTTAGGATCATCCACTGATGACTGCCACCCTCGTAGCCAAGGATCTCGCCGCAGGTCACGGCGACCGCTCGCTCTTCTCCGGTCTCGACCTCGTTGTCGCGCCCGGCGATGTGATCGGTCTCGTCGGCGCCAACGGAGCCGGAAAGTCGACCTTGCTGCGTCTGCTCGCCGGTCAGCTGCGGCCCGAGCAGGGCGGGCTGCGGCTCTCCCCGCCCCATGCCACCGTCGGCCATCTCCCGCAGGAGCCCGAGCGGCGGCGCGGCGAGACCGTACGGCAGTTCCTCGCGCGCCGTACCGGCGTCACCGCCGCCCAGCAGGCTCTGGACGAGACGACGGCGGCGCTCGTGGACGGCGCCGAGGGCGCGGACGACGCGTATGCCGTCGCCCTGGAGCGCTGGCTCGGCCTCGGCGCCGCCGACCTCGACGACCGCGCCGGGGACGTCGCAGCGGCGCTCGGGCTGACCGTCGGCCTCGATCTGCCGATGACGGCGCTCTCCGGCGGCGAGGCCGCGCGGGCGAGTCTCGCCTCGCTGCTCCTGTCCCGCTATGACATCTTCCTTCTCGACGAGCCCACCAACGATCTCGACCTGGACGGCCTGGAGCGCCTGGAGAACTTCGTCCGCGGACTGCGCGCGGGCACGGTCGTCGTCAGCCACGACCGGGAGTTCCTGGCCCGTACGGTGACCAAGGTCGTCGAACTCGATCTCGCCCAGCAGCGGGTCGCCGTCTACGGCGGCGGCTACGCGGCGTATCTGGAGGAGCGCGAGCGGGCCAGGCGGCACGCCCGCGAGGAGTTCGAGGAGTACACGGACAAGAGGGCCGCCCTTCAGGACCGGGCGAGGACCCAGCGGGCGTGGAGCGAGAAGGGCGTCAAGAACGCCCGCCGCAAGATGCCCGACAACGACAAGATCGGCCGTAACGCCCGGGTCGAGGCGAGCGAGAAGCAGGCCGCCAAGGCCAGGCAGACCCAGCGCATGATCGAACGCCTCGAAGCCGTGGACGAACCCCGCAAGGAGTGGGAGCTGCGGATGGAGATCGCTCCCGCTCCGCGCTCCGGCTCGGTCGTGGCGACCCTGCGCGACGCCGAGGTCCGGCGCGGCGACTTCCGCTTCGGGCCCGCCTCGCTCCAGATCGACTGGGCCGACAAGGTCGCCATCACCGGAGCCAACGGCTCAGGCAAGTCCACGCTCCTCGCCGCCCTGCTGGGCCGCCAACCGCTGGACGCGGGTCACGCCTCGCTCGGCCCGGGCGTCGTCGTCGGCGAGGTCGACCAGGCCCGCGCGCTCTTCCACGGCTCCGAGAGCCTGCTCGACGCCTTCGGCGCCGCCGTCACCGACCTGGAGCCGGCCGGGGTACGCACCCTGCTGGCCAAGTTCGGCCTCACCGCCGCCCATGTGCTGCGCCCGGCCACCACGCTCTCGCCCGGCGAGCGCACCCGCGCCGCGCTGGCGCTGCTCCAGGGGCGGGGCGTCAACCTCCTCGTGCTGGACGAGCCGACGAACCATCTCGACCTTCCCGCGATCGAGCAGCTGGAGTCGGCGCTCGCCACCTACCCGGGCACGCTGCTGCTGGTGACCCACGACCGCCGGATGCTCGACGCGGTGCGCACCACGCGCCGTATCGAGGTGGCGGCCGGAAAGATCACGGAGAGCTGACCCCGCGCCCGCACCAAACCGACCCCGCGCCCCGCACCCCGCGCCCCGCACCAAGCTGACCCCGCGCCCCGCACCCCGCTGACCCCGGGCCTGTACCGAAGGGTGCCCCGATGCCAGAGGGCGCCTCGGTACGGAAGGCCGCCTCGGTACGGAAGGCCGCCTCGGTACCGAAGAGTGCCCCGCTACCGGGGGATGCCTCGACTCCGGGGTGCCTGGATACCGGGGCGCCTGTACGCCGGG
>NZ_JBSGUP010000982.1:0-2092 GCF_053607985.1 Streptomyces sp. NPDC055078 | reverse complement strand
CACAATAGGCGGGTGAGTACGACCAGCGCTGCCCCAGGACTCCCCTCGCCCGCCCGTGCCCCCCGGCTGCGCGAGGCGCTGCTCGCCGGTGCCTTCACCGCCGACGGCCTGCTCGACCGGCTCGGTGCGCCGGCGTATGCCGCGCTCGCCCGCAGCGAGACCGTGCCCGCCCTGCGCGCCACCCGCGGGGACGGCGTCCTGGACACGCTCGTACGGCTGTTCCTGCTCCAGCGGCCCGTAGCGGACGGGCGGGCCCGCGCCGCCCTCCCACTGGAGGAGTGCCTCGCCGGCGGATGGGTGACCCGTGACGGCGGCGAGGTGCGGGCCACCGTCGACGTACGGCCTTACGGAGGTCCCGAGGGCCAGGACTGGTTCATCGTCTCCGACCTCGGGTGCGCGGTCGGCGGCGCGGCGGGCGCGGGCGGGCAGAGCGAGGAGGTCGTCCTCGGAGTCGGCGGGGCGTCCACCACCCTCGCCGGTATCACCGTGCGTACGCCGGTGTCCGCCGCGCTCGACCTCGGCACCGGCTCCGGTATCCAGGCCCTGCACGCCGCCCAGCACGCCACCCGGGTCACGGCCACCGATCTCAACCCCCGCGCCCTGCACTTCACCCGGCTCACACTCGCGCTCTCCGGCGCGCCGGAGGCCGATCTGCGCCAGGGCTCGCTGTACGAGCCGGTCGGGGCGGACACCTACGACCTGATCGTGTCGAACCCGCCGTTCGTGATCTCCCCCGGCGCCCGGCTGACCTACCGGGACGGCGGGATGAACGGGGACGATCTGTGCCGCTCGCTCGTTCAGCAGGCGGGGGAGCGGTTGAACGACGGGGGGTACGCCCAGTTCCTGGCCAACTGGCAGCATGTGGAGGGGGAGGAGTGGCAGGAGCGGCTGCGCTCCTGGGTGCCGCGCGGGTGCGATGCCTGGATCGTGCAGCGCGAAGTGCAGGACATCACGCAGTACGCCGAGCTGTGGCTGCGTGACAGCGGTGACCACCGGGGCGATCCCGAGCGGTATGCCCGGCGGTACGAGGAGTGGCTCGACGAGTTCGAGGCGCTCAGGACCAGAGCGGTCGGGTTCGGGTGGATCACCCTGCACAAATCCGGATCCGGGCGACCGTCGATCGTGACCGAGGAGTGGCCGCACCCCGTGGAGCAGCCGCTCGGCGCGACCGTCTCGGCGCACTTCGCCCGCCAGGAGTATCTGCGGACGCACGACGACGCGGCGCTGCTCGCCGATCACTTCACCCTGGCCCCCGAGGTGACGCAGGAGCAGGTCGGGCTGCCGGGCGAAGAGCACCCGGAGCATGTCGTCCTCCGGCAGCACCGGGGCATGCGGCGGGCCACCAAGGCCGACACGGTGGGCGCGGGCTTCGCCGGGGCCTGCGACGGGACGCTGAGCGCCGGACGCATCCTGGACGCGATCGCCCAGCTCATCGACGAGGACCCGGTGCTGCTGCGGGACCGCACCCCGCACTCGCTCCGCCTCCTGGTGGAGGAGGGCTTCCTGGACCCGCCCGCGCTGAGGACCGGGACGGGGTGAGCCAAGAGTGCACCGGGACCGAGCGGACCGGTGGTCCGGGTGAGCCAGGAGCGCACCGGGACCGGGGGAGTCCGGCGGTCACTGGGACGCCGGCCGGGCGAAGGGACACCGGGACCGGGCCTGGGCCCCGGGACGGGGTGAGCCAGGAGCGCACCGGGACCGAGCGGACCGAGTCCGGGTGAGCGTGGCGGACCACCGGGACCGGGGGAGTCCGGTCGGCCGGGTCGTCCGGTCCAGCCGTCCCTGCCCCGGCCCCACCCGTCCCTGCCCCGGCCCCAGCCGTCCCTGCCCCGGCCCCAGCCGTCCCTGCCCCGGCCCCAGCCGTCCCGGCCCCGGCCCGCGTGGTCGAGCGGCCCACCGGACCCGCCTTGCGGAGCCCTGGCCGGGGCTCCGCAAGCAGGGATTTCACGCCGCTTATCAGGGTTAAACCGGCCAAAATTCGGCCGCGGGTCCTGAACCGGGCCCCGGCCGGTTCAGAACCCGTGCCCTGAACCGCGCCCCGGCGCCGGATGCCCGGAAGCGAACCACCTGGCGCCTTGTCCGGACCGCTGCC